>CAZAXN010000013.1:0-4127 GCA_964489195.1 uncultured Candidatus Bathyarchaeia archaeon | reverse complement strand
ACCCTCGCAAGAAAACTGGTCAACTTTGAAGTTTTCTGTTATGGCTTTGAATCTGCATTTTTCTCGGCATAAACCACATTTCACACATTTTGACTCATCAATAACCGCTAACTTTGAACCCTTAAACTCCTGCACTTCAATTATTTCTGGATGTAAAAGCATATGAAGGTCTGGGGCGTCCACATCACAGTCCGCAACAACGGCCTTTTTCGCTAGAACAGCAAACGCTGCAGTTAATGTTGTTTTGCCTGTGCCTCCTTTACCGCTTAAGACTGTAATTTGCTTCATTTTCCAGCAAGCCTTCTTGCATCATTAAACAATGTTTGAAATCTTTCTTTCCATTCTGGCATTTTTAGGCTAAAGGGGACACCTTTCGAATAAAATTCAGCAATTTTTCTTTGATATGGAATTTCAAGCATTATAGGTATGTCCTTTTCTTTGCAGTATTCGTAAACTTTTTTGTCGCCTATGCCAGCACGGTTAACAACGACGCCTAAAGGAATTTTCATATCTTCTAGAACCTGAACTGCTATTTTCAAATCGTGTAACCCAAAAGGCGTAGGCTCTGTAACGAGAATGCAGAAGTCGCTGTCCTTCACAGTTTCAATAACTGGGCAAGAGGTTCCAGGCGACGAATCAAGAATAACATTTCTGCTATTGTCAATTTTCCGCTTAACTTCTCTGATAACCGGAACAGCCATAGGTTCGCCTACTTCAAGCTCGCCATAGACAAGTCTTAAGTCGCCTGCAGAAGCCAACTTCAGCGTTCCAATCTTGTGTTTATCTTCAGTAATCGCCTTCTTAGGACAAACGAGTGTGCATCCGCCACAACTATGGCAAAGCTCTGGAAAAAGTAAAACCTTTTCTGGACTAACAAAGATGGCGTTGTATTGGCAAAAGCTGCTGCATTTTCCACAATAATCGCAGAGCTTCTCATTCACAAATGGGACTTGAACATATACGGGTTCTATTCGGCTTATTTTAGGATTTAAAAGCAAATGGGCATTCGGCTCTTCTACATCGCAGTCTAAAAGCTGAACGTTTCCTATTGAAAGCGCCATGTTTACAGCTACCGATGTTTTTCCTGTTCCCCCTTTCCCGCTGGCTATTGAAATTTTCATATAAATAACCTAGTAGCGACTTCTGGGTTTTCTGGAAACAGTAAGTCACGTTCTTTTCTGTGATTCTATTATGCCTTTGTGATAATCACTGTAGAGGGCTATTACAGGGTTATGGCCAAGCAAGCGGTCTTTAACTATGAGCGTTGTAACTGGCGCCTTGGAGTTCATAGTGAAAAGCATGTCATGCCCTAAACACAAACCAACAATAGCATTGATGTCTGTTCCAGCATTGTTAAGAAGTTGAGCTTGAAGAACTGGATTGCAGGCAGCTTCAAATTTTGATGAATCACCAATTTTGTATTCTTTTGCCACATCAAGTTTTGTCTTGTCAGTGCCACCACATTTACATCTAACTGACGCAACGGCAAATCCAGCCTTTTCAAGAACCGTTACAATTCTGGCTGCTTCATCGTGCATTCCAGCACAAAAGGCAACTCCAATTTTCTCCGCATGAATCAGCTTGCCAAACTCTATCAGTTCCTTGATTCTAGGGCGCACAGCCATGACCACACCTCTAACTGATTCGTATGCTTCCTTTTCGGTGATGGTAGCCGGGACATAGATTCTTTTCACATCATCTTTTCCATACTTTTCAATTACTGACCTGATTACTTTCTCACTTGTTTTCATGGGACAGTATTCTGGAAGTATAGTTTTGTTTATTTCTTCTAAGGGCATTTTGCTACAATAAGCCGCAGAACATTTAGCACATTGAGGAAAAACAGCCGTTTTCACACACACTCCATCATATTTCTGAACGACCCCTCATTTTCTCATACTCTGCTATTGCCTTTCGCAATGTTGTTATAGCAAGCTTGGGGCAGTCAAGTTTCGTTTTTGGTAAACCTCCAAGCGCATTTAACACGTCATCTTCTGTTATCTTCTTTGTCTCATTAATAGTCTTGCCTTTCACAAGTTCAATCATTGCAGACGCCGAAGCTGCTGAGCCCGGACAACCTAAATAGTAAAACTTGCCATCTTTTATTATACCTGCCTTATCAATCTTTAGATATAGCTCTATTATGTCGCCACATGGACCAAGATAAGTTGTAACTACATCTGGATTCTGTAAAGCACCCATGTTGACCCTGTTCACGTATAGTTCTATAGCTTTCTTAGGATATCCTGACTCCGCCAGTAATTTTAGTTGCTCTTCTGCTAGTCTCCTTGACATTTTTTCACCATCAAAACTGTGTGCTGTAACCTTTCAATTGTATCTTAATGGTGATGAGCGTGATGGCATCCTTCTGTAAGCTCTTGAAGCTTATCATCTCTGTAGGCTGTAACAACCTCTTTGACTGTGTTCGCGTTAGCCTTTAGCACTGCCACCCCAGCACTTTGGAAAGTGCTTAATCCCCTTGGACCCATTCCATAAACTATGATTGCATTCGGTCTCAATTCCAGAATGTTATCATGAGTGTATCCCATGCCACCAGCATGTTCGCCCACATTTGGAACAGTTTTCACGTTCGAAACTTCGCCGTCATCGGTCAATTCTACTACAGCAAAGTAGGGTGCTCTTCCAAAATGTTCGGCAAGTTGAGCATTTAAGCCACTTTCATCAACTGTAGGAACTACGACTCTTGCTACCACTTTTCCACCTCCTTTTCGTAATTAAGCCTTCTAGGTTTCCAATCCTCTTCTTCCTTGCCCACGCCCTCCGCCCCTACCCATTCCAAAATGCCCACTGACAGTGGCTGAGTTAGTTTCTTTAAGTTCTCCCCTCTTGTATTTTTCAACAACTTGTCTGACGGTTCCAGAGGCGCCGACAACAACTTTTATGCCAGCAGCAGCTAATGCTTGAAAAGCGTTTGGGCCAACATTCCCAGTTATGAGCACTTTTGCGCCTTTGGCTGCTATGGTTTGGGCAGCTTGGATTCCAGCACCGCCTATTGCACTAGAAGAAACATTTGGAACAGCCTCAAATTGAAGCGTTTCAGAATCCACAATAACAAAGTAGGGGCATCTACCAAATCTTGGGTCTACCTGTGCATCTATACTATTTGCTGTAGCCGATACACATATTTTTATTTCAATTACCTCCTGTTTGCTCCTTGTGCTCTAGAAAGTGTTCTATTTTCCTGACAATTTCCATAAAGGCCTTCGTTGCTGAGGAATCTGCATGTTCAACAATGAAAGACAGGCCCTTGTCTGCGTCTTCGCAAATCTTTTGGTCTATGGGTATACTTCCTAAAAATGGTATACCCAATTCTTCTGCTATCTTCTCTCCGCCGCCTGACTGGAAAATGTCAACTTTCACCCCACAATTTGGACAGACAAATCCGCTCATATTTTCTATAACACCTATAATTGGCATTCCAAGCCTCCTTGCAAATGTGACGGCTTTCTTAACGACACTCTGTGAAACCTCCGAAGGAATAGTGACAATAACCACACCGTCCATTTCTGGCAAAAGCTGAGCAACACTTAATGGCTCATCTCCAGTTCCTGGCGGCAAATCGATAAGCAACAAATCCATTTCACCCCAAACAATGTCCGAAAGAAACTGACGTATAGCAGTCATTTTTAAGGGTCCACGCCAAATAACGGGCGCATTTTCGTCGGGCAATAGGAAATCCATGGAAACAACCTTGATTCCCAAAGGACCAAAAGCTGGAAAAACCCCGGCCGGGCCCACTGGAAGCCTCTGACCCGTTAACCCCAACATTTTTGGCACGCTAGGTCCATGAATGTCTGCATCTAAAACGCCAAGGTGGTTAGCATGTCCATGCATAGCAAAAGCCATCGCAAGATTCACTGTGACTGTACTTTTACCCACACCGCCCTTGCCGCTTATCACAGCAACTTTATGCTTGATCTTGCTCATTCTAACTCTAAGATTCTGCTCTTGTTCCTGGATTTGTTTTCTCCGTTCATCAATTTCCTCAGTTTTACTGACCACCGTGGTTCACCAGTTGGCGTTGAAGATAGTTTGATACGTAAACCATATTAAATAGTTTATGTTTAAAAAATAAACTCAGTGACAAAGATTTGGACGACATAGAC
>CAZAXN010000012.1:0-39489 GCA_964489195.1 uncultured Candidatus Bathyarchaeia archaeon | reverse complement strand
TTCTGCTTACACTGTCCATTATTGTTTATGTTTATGGTGGAATGCCATTCTTAAAGGGCTTGATTGATGAGATAAAGGCTCACCAGCCTGGAATGATGACACTTATAGGAATGGCTATAACTGTTGCCTTCTTTTATTCTGCAGGAACTGTCTTTTTTCAATTGGGAATGGATTTTTTCTGGGAACTTGCCACGCTTATCGATGTGATGCTTCTGGGACATTGGGTAGAAGCCAAAAGTGTAATGGGAGCGTCAATGGCACTGGAAGAACTTGTTAGAATAATGCCTACTACAGCTCACCTCCTTAAAAATGGTGAAATCATAGATGTTCCAACTTCACAATTGAAAACTGGCGATGCTGTTCTTGTTCGTCCTGGTGAAAAAATACCTTCAGATGGCATTGTAGTGGAAGGTGAATCTTCTGTTAATGAAGCTCTTTTAACGGGTGAATCTAAACCTGTCCAAAAAGGATTTAACAGCATGGTCATAGGTGGCGCAATTAACGGTGAAGGCGTTTTGAAAATGAGAATAACGAGAATAGGTGAAGAAACTTATCTTGCCCAAGTGATAAAGCTTGTGAGGCAAGCTCAAGAGAGCAAGTCTCGGACTCAAGATTTAGCCAATAGAGCTGCGGCGCTTCTATTCTATGTTGCTCTTGGAGTAGGCATAATAACATATGTAGCCTGGTCTTTTCTTGGAAATTCTTTTGTGGCACTTGAAAGAACAGTTACCGTGTTGGTAATTGCATGTCCTCACGCTTTAGGCTTGGCAATACCTTTGGTTGTTGCGCTTTCAACTTCTATAACCGCCAAAAGTGGAATTTTAATCCGTGACAGAAGAGCATTTGAAGCGGTCAAAGATGTAAACGCCATTGTTTTTGACAAAACTGGAACATTGACTTCAGGCAAATTTGGCGTAACTGATGTGGTGTCTTTTATCCCGAAAAATGAACTTATCAAACTAACATCAAGCATTGAACTTAACTCAGAACATATAATAGCTAAAGCCATCGTAGAGCATGCAAAAGAAAATAACGTAGAAATTCCTCAAGCTAGAGACTTTAAGGCATTGCCGGGAAAAGGTGCATATGGAAAAATTGGCAAAAAAGAAGTTTATGTGGGTAGCATAAATCTTCTCAACGAAATAAAGATTAATGTGGACGAATTGAAAATAAAAGAGTTACAGGAGCAAGGTAAAACAGTAGTTTTCACGGTTGTTGATGGAAAACTTGCTGGTGCAATAGCTCTCTCTGACAAAATACGAGAAGAATCCTACGAGGCTGTCAAAAATTTGAAAAAATATGGCTTCAAGGTTTACATGCTAACTGGCGACTCTGATGAAGTAGCCCATTGGGTTGGAAAAGAGCTTGGCGTAGACGATTATTTTGCTCAAGTTTTACCTGACGAGAAAGCAGAAAAAATTAAGTTTCTAAAGGCGCAAGGATTTAAGGTTGCCATGGTTGGCGATGGGATAAATGATGCTCCAGCCCTTGTTACGGCTGATGTTGGCATCGCAATTGGTGCAGGCACGGATGTAGCTATTGAAAGCGCTGACATAGTTCTTGTAAGAAATGATCCTAGAGATGTTTCAAAGGTTATAGATATTTCTAGGAAAACTTATTCGAAGATGGTTCAGAACTTATGGTGGGCTGCTGGCTATAACATTATCACCATACCATTGGCGGCTAGCATTACAAATCTGAACCCAGCAATAGGTGCTGTAGTTATGTCTTTAAGCACTGTTATAGTTGCTTTTAATGCTCAAACTTTGAGGAAATATGAACCTAAGGGGGTGGGATTTATGGAGAAAAAACTTGTAACAGACCCAGTGTGTGGGATGAAAATAGAACCTGAGACTGCCTACAGCAAAATAGAATATGAAGGGCAAACGGTTCATTTCTGTTCAAAACATTGTGAAGAGGAATTTAAAAAGAATCCTAAAAAATACCTGGGCAAAATAAGAAAATAGGCAAATTAAACATGAAAACCGCTTGATTTTAAGAAAGCTTCAAAAAGATATAACTTAAAGCACATCTGAGGAAAAATAATGGATAGCAACATTGCCATTAGAACAATAGTTCCAATTCTTCTTCTAATGGGGTTAGGCTTCCTCTCCAGAAAATTCGGAATTTTGAAATCTGGCGATGAACGAGTGCTTAATGCTTATGTATATTATTTTGCGTTGCCTGCACTTTTTCTTGTGGATTTAGCTGAAATAGAATTTACTGCAGAAAATCTAATGTTCACTTTTGCTGGAATAATTCCAATAATCGTCGCAATTGCAATTTACATTCTACTTTACTCCATCTTCAAATTTTCCAAGAATACACTTAATTTGCTTGTTTTAAGCACAATATTTGGCAGCTTAACATTTTTTGGCATACCATTCACAATGTTTGCCTTCCCAACAGAAGAAGCAGGTAAATTGGCAACATTAGCTGCTGCCACAATTTCCGTAGTAAGTGTTCCAATTTCCATAACAATTCTTGAATTTTACAGACTTGAGAGAACCACAAAATTGGAAGGAATAAAAAGTGTTGCAAAAAAGCTTGCAAAGAATCCATTGATTCTATCAATTTTATTAGGCTTTCTTTTTTCTCTAAGCGGATTAGAAATTCCCACTCCTGCATCAACCTCCCTGCACATGCTTGGAAGCACCACCGCTACAGTAGCCATCTTTCTGCTAGGCGTTTTTCTTTATGGAAGAAAGTACATGAACATGAAGACAGCTCTCACATTAAGTCTGCTAAGGATAATTTTTCTTCCCACCGTAGCCTTTCTGATTATAGCATTGCTCAATTTGCCCAGTATAGAAACGGCAATCTTGGTGCTTATGCATGCAATGCCTGTTGCGATTTCAATGATTGTCCTTAGCGAACGCTACAATTTCTATAGAGAGACTATTGCTTCTTTGATTTTGATTTCTTCAGTCGGTGCTGGATTATATCTAAATTTGTGGCTATTTTTGTTAGGTTATCATTAGACAATGAGTTAAGAATAAGAAAAGGTTTAATTGTTTCTGAAAGTTTATCCAACATTAGGCAAGAAAATGGTTAAGATACTGATTGATTATGCTAAGTGCATTTGGGATACTGAAAAAATTTGTGTAGAGATCTGCCCAGTTTCAGTTTTCCAAAATGAAACATCAAAAAAGCCAAAAATTGTAAATGAAGAAAATTGCATAATGTGCAAAACATGCGAAGTCAATTGTCCAAGTCAGGCCATAAGGATTTTACCTTAAGTATTCAAAGTCTTTAGCAATTCACCTTTGCTGTTTTTTATTTCCACCCTTAAATTTTCATTAGCTTGTCTTGTAGCACATTTTATACATGGATCATATGCCCTAATCACCATTTCTATTCTGTTCAAAAGTCCTGGCTTAATCTCGCCATTATGTATGAACTCCTTTGCTGCATCTTTTACGTTGAGATTTATAGCTGCATTGTTCACTTGAGTCGGTATGATTAACTTCATGCTTGTTAATCGTCCATTACTCGACAATTTATATGCATGCGCAAGTGTACCCCTAGGGGCCTCAACAACTCCTATTCCACTGCCGCCTTTAGGTTTGACCTTAACCATCGTATTAATGCACATCAAATTCTCGTCTTCCAAAAGCTCCTTTGCTCTCTCGCATGCGTACATTAAATCTATCAATCGCGCATAGTCAAAAAGCAAAGTAGCATGGGCAGGGCTTCCAAATTTGCTTTTAAACTCCTTCAATTCTTTATCTGCAAACTCGGTTGGCACTCTTTTATTCACGTTCATTCTTGCTGTTGGTCCAACCTGCACTATTCCCTTTGGCCATCCATAGGCTTTTAAATATGCAAATTTTGCATAAGTCCATTCATATCTTTTTTCTTCAACATGCATCATATAATCTTCCGCGTCAAACTTTGACAAACTTCTACCTTCAGAGTTTATAACGTGTATTCTGCCCTCATAGAAAGTTGCTGCATCGTCTTGTGTTAATGCCATGTAATTTGTCCTGTAATCTCCAGCTTTTCTGAAATCTGGCCAATTTTTCTCAAAAAGTTCTTTTCCAAGATTGATAGCCTCCATCGTGATTTCACAAGCATTTTCTGCAGATTTGAGCAGTTCCTTCTGTTCTCTTTCCTTAAGTGGATTGATTAAACCTCCAGGTATTACAGAGACTATATGGACTTCACGTTTTCCGATGACATCTAATATTTTGGTTCCAAAACTTCTCAGTTCAATGGCTTTTTTGCCTATTTCCGGTTTTTCTCGCATAATTTGAAAAATATTTCGCTTTGATGGATTTTCTTCTTGTAAAAACCAGAAGTCTGGAAGCGTTAAGAAAAAGAAGACTAAAGAGTGATTGCTTATCATCTGACCCATAAGCAGAAGCTCGCGTAATTTTTCAGCAGTCTCGGTAATTTCGGTTTTGAATATGTTTTCTATTGCTTTGACAGATGCAATTACATGAGCTGTCGAGCATACACCACATATTCTTGAAATTATGAAGGGGAGCCTTTCAGCTTCCATCCCTCTGAGAAAATAATCAAAGCCACGAATTTCTGTTGCATAGAAGTAAGCATCGGAAACATTTCCAGAGTCATCAAGTGTTATCGTTACTTTTCCATGTCCCTCAATTCTTGTTGTCGGCGAGATTGTTATTTCTCTTTTTTTGCTCAAACAACTCTCCCTCTAGCCTTAAAACGTTCAAATTTTGAGAAGATGAAAGTGTGAAATATGAACGGGTTACGGTGAAGTTCTTCCTTCACTTTTTCTTCTGAAATTCCTGTTCTCGTAGATATTACTCTAATTAGAAACGAGTAAATGTCTCTTGATCTATACAATAATGAATCTGCTGGTCCTCGACATCCGAAGCACGTGAAGTTTGCTCTTGGACATGGTGCGCCGCAACCGTCTCGCGTCAAAGAGCCTAGGCAAACAAAGCCTTGACTTACGAGGCATAATTCTGGATTTACTTCTTTTTCATATATCCCATATAAGCGGTCAATTTTTGCTGGAATTATTTTTCTATGGCATTCGGCGCAGACAACACTTTGATGCCGATTTGGTTTTTTTCCACTTACGATGCTTTTTAAACTGTGCACTATTAGAAAGGGCATTGGTGGGCATCCTGGAATGTAATAATCGACATCCACAAAGTTACATATTGGATACATCAAGTCCTCTAACGCTGGAAGTCTGCTTGAAACTGAAAATAGGTATTCTTTTTCTAAAAGTTCCTTAACAGAAGCTAAATTACCTAAGCTTGTTATTCCTCCATGAGTTGCACATATTCCTAAGGCGACAAGAATTTGGGATTTAGCCCGTACTTCTCTAATCAGTTTCTCGTCAGCCTCAGTTCTAACGCCGCCTTCAACGATTGCCAAATCAACTTCAGGAACTTCTTTCAAGTCAACAAATGTTGGTGAATAAACTATATCAAAATCTTCGGAAAGAACTTCCAATAAAGCCTCTCCAGCATTTAAAAATGAGGACACACACCCAGCACAGCATGTCAAGGAGATTATGCTAACCTTCAATTATGCCACCCAATTTAGTAGATAGAATCTTCGTGTGACGATTATATGTAATGTATCCTTAAATTTTTCGACATTTTTCAATTCACGAGTAACAATGCCTTTCTTAATTGTTATGTGTGCCATGACGGGAGGGAAAAGAGAGCTTTTGAAAAGTTAGTTGCAAATGGTTCCGTCATGGCATACGTCATGATAATATGACATACGTCATCCTTATATACTTTCCCAGCAAAATACACTGAATGGTGCAAAACAATTGATAATCCCTTGTGAGATTGCAGTCAAATCCATCTTGCCCGCAATAAAAGCGTTAATGGCTAAAGAACTTGTAGAAACATATAATCTAAGACAAGAAGAAGCAGCTGAAATTTTAGGAATATCCCAATCTGCAGTAAGCAAGTACACACGCAAAGTTAGAGGGCACGTAATAAAAATCGATGAGATAGAAGAAATAGAGCCATTAATAGGAAAAATGATAGCGTTACTCAGAAATGAAACTCATCAAAGAGCAGAATTCCTTAGGTTTTTCTGTGAAACATGCACTATTATACGGGAAAAAAGGTCAATGTGCCAGTTCTGCCAGAAAGCAGACTCAAAAATTAAAATAGAAGAATGTGACTTCTGCTTGACATACACTTCGCGCAGAAAATGATTTGAGAGGTAAAAAACTATTGTCCTCCTCATCTGATGAGAATAATGTTCTTGATATTTTAGAGAAAGTGAGCAAAAGCGTTGTAAACATAAGCACAATAAAACTTGTCCATCACATCTTCTATCAAGTGGTTCCAGTCAAAGGAATGGGTTCTGGAACAATAATCGATCCAAAAGGCTACATACTGACAAACAATCATGTGGTTGGTGGAGCTGAAAAAATATCTGTAACTTTATGGAATGGTGAAATACTTAAAGGAAAGCTTGTTGGCTCATGTACGGTCCATGACATAGCGGTTGTGAAAGTTGACAGGGAAGGGCTTCCTGCAGCAGAACTCGGAGACTCTGACAAGCTAAGATTTGGACAAAAAGTTTATGCAATTGGAAATCCTTTCGGATTAGCTGGAGGTCCAGCCATAACTTCTGGAGTAATAAGCGCGTTGAATCGAACAATAGAGTCTGAAACCGAAATGTTGGAAAATCTTGTACAGACAGATGCGGCAATAAATCCAGGAAATAGTGGTGGTCCATTGGTTGATCTTGAAGGAAAAGTGATGGCAATAAACACGGCTATAATACCATTTGCTCAAGGAATAGGGTTTGCCATTCCAATAAATTCTGCGAAGAAATGTGCAAGCGAAATAATCACGAATGGAATTTCTGCTCGCCCATGGCTTGGAATAATTGGTTTAAGCCTCACTGAAGAAATCGCACGCTATTATAATTTACCAGTTGACCATGGTGTTCTTGTAACTAGGATTATTGATGGAAGTCCAGCGGATAATGCTGGAATAGCCGCCGGCGATATAATATTGAGAATTGATGGCGCAAAGATTTACAGCATTGAAGACCTTGTTGAAAATCTACATAGAAGAAAGGTTGGAGAAACAATTAGAATTGTTGCTGTTAGTGATGGTGAAGAACAGCTTTTCGAGGCTACCTTGAGCAAAATGCCTTAAACTACATACGATCACAAATTCTCGTCCAATAGCAGGAGCGAGTGACCGAAATACCTTCCCCAGAAAGGATAAAGACTAAACCTAGCCTCTCCATATTAGCCCTAATTTCCTTCATAATCTCTTTCATAATTGCCAGAATTTTTACAAGTTTGTATCCAAAGACAGTTTGGGCAATTAGTGGTTTTCACATTCACCATTTTTGGTATGGTTTAGCAATGCTTACCATAGGTGGCTGGCTTGGCATCAGCATAGAAAATGAAAGAATCAATCGAATTGCAGCTATTCTCTTCGGTGCTGGAGGCGGACTCATAGGAGACGAAGTTGGGCTTTTACTCACTCTTAGTGCCCATGCATATTGGGCGGATTTTACCTACACGTTCATAATCATATTTTTAGCGTTTGCATCACTGCTCATTTTACTGATCAGATACAACAAAATTATCCGAACAGAATTCGGTCAGTTCTTGCGAAGTAATGCAAGCCTGTACATTGGGGTTTTTGTTGCGGCAGTCTCGATAGCCTTCATTTTGGAAACCAGTGACATAACAATTATGACCATTTCAAGCTCTCTTGCAATAATCGCTTTCATAATAATAATAGCATATTTTACCCAACAAATTAGAGCAAAATTGGTCAAGTCATAATCTATGTTTCTAATCGCTTGACCCATCCTATTAGGCTTTCAATAAATTACCATATCGGTTTTCTATAAACACGCTTTAGTAACTGAAACTCAAATTGTAACTGCTAATTTTTCGAAAGGCTCTTTTGCTTTCATTTCAAGTGGATTTAGGAATTTATGCTTAATAATGGCAACAGTAAATATCATTCATGAGTGCTATTTCAATGCATATGCATTCGCAAAGTGGCAAAAGAAACCTTACTGTTGCTTTAGGCATCACATTAGTTTTCTTCGCAGTCGAATTAGTTGGAGGTGTAATAACAAACAGTCTTGCCCTTACAGCAGATGCTTGGCACATGTTAAATGATGCTACGGCATTAGCCTTCGCCCTTGTAGCTGCATGGCTTGCAGAACGCCCAATTGACATGAAAAAAACTTATGGTTATTACAGAACAGAAATTCTCGCAGCTTTTTTGAACGGGATTTTTCTCTTCACTGTGATGGTTCTCATTTTTTATGAGGCAATCCAACGATTTCAAAACCCAACTACAGTTGAAAGCTTAAACATGTTAATTATTGCCACTTTGGGGCTTATAGCAAATGGTTTATGTGTAATTGTCCTCTCAAAATCAAGAAGTGAAAGCCTGAACATTAAAGGTGCCTTTCTTCATGTTGTGTCAGATACTTTAGGTTCAGTGGGAGCAATTTCTGCGGGACTGATAATGTATTTCACACGATGGTACCTTGCAGACCCAATATTCAGCATACTTTTAGGTATTTTGATTGGTTACAGTTCTCTTAAACTTATTAGAGAATCTGTAAATGTGCTTTTAGAAGGGGTTCCATATGGCATCGACATAAGCGCAGTGGAGCGAGACATAATTGAATTGAATGGCGTAAAGGAAGTGCATGATCTCCATGTGTGGTGCATGACACCGACTAAGATTTGTGCTATGAGTTGTCATATAGTAATGGAGGAAGGCATTGATAGAAAAAAGCTTCTTTCAGATCTAATCAGAATGTTAAAGGAAAAGTTTGGAATAGATCATACAACTATCCAATTAGAGGAAGAAGGTTATCCGAAAGCTGAAAGCGAACACTCCTAATTAAACTTGAAAGCTGAAGGACAAAGCTTGTTTAAAATGCATTTTTCACATAAAGGCTTCCTTGTAGTGCAGATTCTTCGTCCATGAAATATTAGTAGATCAGTTATTCTCATCCAGTATTTTTTGGGGACACTTCTCATTAAATCCTCTTCTATTTTATCTGGCTTATCATTCTTTGTTAGTCCAAGTCTTTGAGTAAGTCTGCGAACATGTGTATCCACAGCAATTCCTTCAATTACCCCATAAGCATTTGAAAGTACTATGTTAGCGGTTTTTCTTGCAACGCCAGGCAGCTTGAGAATTTCTTCCGTTGTTTTGGGAACCTGCGAATTGAATTTTTCAATAAGCATTTGGCAACATTTTTTGATGTTTCTAGCTTTGTTTCTGTAAAATCCCGTGCTTCTTATATCCGCTTCTAAGTCTTTTAAATCAGCATTTGCATAGTCTCTCGCAGTTTTGTATTTCTTAAACAATTTTTGTGTGACCATATTTACTCTTTTGTCTGTGCATTGGGCTGAAAGAATAGTTGCTATTAAAAGCTCTAATGGATTTTTATAATGCAGAGCTGTTTTTGCGTCTTGATGTTCTTTTTCAAGCAATTCGATGATTTTCAGCACTTTAGCTTTGTCATTTGAAAACATGTTTTTTGAAGGTTGCTTTTTCAAATTAAAGCCTCTTTTTTGGGAAAACCTTTTACTGTTTAGAAAAGAAAAACATTTGCTTTGAGGTGATGCCTTTGGATGTTAAACTTCTTGTTGATGGCAAGCCGATAGACCTTAACGAGTTTGTCCAGACCATCCTAAGTGGAACAATTATTGGAGCGGTAACTTCTCTACGAGATATAAAAAAGGATTGGAAAGAAATAGAGATAAAAGTTACACGATAGAACTGCACTAACTATCCTTGCATGCCTATGCTTATTCTTATTTCAGTAAACATCTCCTTTTTTGCTCTACATATCGGGCAAATGTATGGTGGTTCTTCTCGGAAAACCACATAGCCACACTGTTTGCAATACCACAGTTTCAATTTAACTTTGCTTTCTTTTGTCTCGGAGACTATTTTCTCAGAAGGTTTCGGCTTGGAAGTTTCAGCAATTGTTCCGTAGGCTCTGATCTGCTTTTCTATGGGTCTGCGTTCTGGAACTGGCATGACTGGGGTTTTTCCTTCAAAAATGTCTTTCCTAACGTAAAGAGCACAGTAACAAGCGCCATACTCTTCAACATCAGGGTCTCGATAGTCACACGGGCATATTATGTCTCTGTCAAAATCTAGCTTTCCAGACGCCAGTCTGCATGGGCATGAAGGGTATCCATAACGCTCTTCATTTTGCTTCAATCCTTCAAAAAGGTCTTTTAGAAAATCCTCGTTTGGATTCAAATAGTAGCCTCTTGATTTTGCGTCCATCTCTGCTCTTTGTTGCACTTTTTCCGAAGTTATCAAATTTCTAAAGCCTCTTTCAATTTGTCCTTTCGAAAACCATTTATCAGAATCTTGTCGTCTATAATAATTGCTGGATAACTGAGGCTTCCGCCCCTTTTCAAAATGTCTTTCTTAATTTTTTCCTTGTCTTCTTCGCTGCAGAGGTTCACATCCACATAATCATATTCAACATCGTTTTCTTTCAAAAAACTCTTTGTTAGTTTGCACCAAGCGCATGTGCTTAATGCATATAGTAGAACTTTATGCTTACTATTTTTGCCCGCTACTTTAACTGTTTTCATTTCTGCACACAAGCACCATTATTTTTGCTTAAAGAAGCTATTTCCGTGTTTCTTCAAGCCTTTTGTTTACGCTGTCCCAGTTGACAATGTTCCAGAAAGCTTCAACAAATTTGGCTCTCTCATTCTTGTAATCAATGTAGTAGGCATGTTCGAAAACGTCCAGAACCATTAAGATTCGGAACATTGGATAAACATTCATGTTATGTTTTTCTATCTGCATTATTATGGGCCGATTAGTCTGCTTACAAAAAGTTAAAGCTGCCCATCCAGAACCTTCCACACTAATTGCAGCAGTTGTAAATTCCTTCTTGAATCTTTCAAAACTTCCAAACTCCTTCTGTAAGGCATCAGCTAAAGCTCCAAAAGGTTTCCCTCCACCTTTACTAGGTGGTGCTAAATTTCCCCAGAATAACGAGTGCAGTAAATGTCCGCCTATGTTGAAAGATAATTCTTTCAATGTTGATTTAATGTCTAGATCAGTGCCTTCTTTTCTGGCGTTATCCAACTTCTGAAGGATGGTGTTTGCACCGTTAACGTAAGCCTGATGATGTTTGTTGTGATGTATCTTTAATTGTTCTTCAGACATGTAAGGTGCTAAATCCTTGTAATCATATTCTAATTTCGGCAAAACATAAAATTTAGCTTGCTCCATGGTGATCACACCTTAATATTTTTGAGGTCAGGGCTATATTACCCTTTCCTATGAATCTGTTTTTGGCGAGAATAAATAGAATGCGTAGAAAAACTTATCTCTAACATAGAGCATTCCCCTATAAACTATTACCGGTGCAAATAAACACAGCAGAGTGCTATAAAATGGAAAGATGGGAATGTACAATCTGCGGTTACATCTATGATCCAGAAGTTGGAGACCCTGAACATGACGTGAAACCAGGAACACCTTTCGAAGCTTTGCCTGATAATTGGGTTTGCCCAGTATGCGGAGCGACTAAAGATCAATTTATCAAGAAAGAATAAAGCAGACTTGAAAGCGCATGTAATTTTGTATTTTTTGCAGTTAGGTTTTTCAAAACTTTATATCATGAATTAAACAAGGTTTAGATTGAGCGAATATGGCTATAATGAAAATAAGAAAAAGAGATGGAAGAATTGTTGATTTTGATGCTGGCAGAATTAAAGATGCTATTCATAAGGCTTTCATTGCTGTTGAGCTTGGGAATGGCGAAAAGGCTGAAAGTGTAACAAGAGAAGTTGTTAGGCGTCTTGAAGAAAAATTTACTGAGCAGATTCCATCGGTTGAAGATGCTCAAGATTTGGTTATAAACGTTTTAAAGGCTAGGGGTTATGATAAGGTTGCACTAGAGTATGCAGCTTATAGAAGAACGAAAGAGGAAATCAGGGCGCTGAAGGGAAAACTTGGAATTTTGGAGCCAAAATTAACCGTCAACGCTATGGAAGTTTTGAATAGGCGGTATCTTTTGAAGGATGAAGCAGAGAAAATCGTTGAGTCTCCTGCTGAAATGTTTATGAGAATTGCAAAAGCCATAGCGAAAGTTGATAGGAAATATGGCGATGATTGGAGGCAAAGTCAAAAAATCTTCTATGAAATGATGACGAGACTTGAGTTTATTCCCAATTCTCCAACACTTTTTAATGCAGGCACTCGGCTTGGCCAATTGTCCGCGTGTTTTGTTTTACCTGTAGAAGATTCGCTTGAAGGAATTTTTGGCGCCGTTAAAAATATGGCTATCATTGAGAAAAGCGGAGGCGGCGTAGGTTTTGACTTTTCAAAATTGAGACCTAAAGGTGACATTGTAAAATCAACAAAAGGTGTAGCCTCTGGTCCAGTGAGTTTTATGCGTGTTTTCGACACGGCTACTGAAGTCATCAAGGCTGGGGGAAAAAGAAGAGGCGCTATGATGGGAATTTTAAGAGTTGACCATCCAGATATTCTTGAATTCATAACCTCAAAGCAACAGTCAGGATTTCTCTCAAACTTCAACATTTCAGTTGCAGTTACTGATAAGTTTATGAAAGCTGTTGCAGACGATGCTGAATATTGGCTAATCAACCCGAGAAACAACGAAAAAACCAGAAAGCTAAAAGCCAAAGAAGTTTGGAATCTAATTGCACATTCAGCTTGGGCAAGTGGAGACCCAGGTGTCATTTTCATAGATGAAATTAACAGGCATAATCCAACACCGCAAATTGGAAAAATAGAATCAACCAACCCTTGCATTACTTCAGACGCATGGATTATGACAGAAGATGGTCCAAGGCAGGTTAAAGAACTCTACGGCAAAAAATTCACCGTCATTGTAAACAGTGAAAAATGGGAATCTTCAGAAAACGGTTTCTTCTCAACTGGAACTAAGCCCGTCTACCAACTAAAAACCAGAGAGGGCTTTGAACTGCGCCTTACAAAAGATCATCCCGTTATGAAAGTGAAAAGAATAACAAGATACAAAATGGAAAGGGAATGGGTAAACGCAGAAACTCTGAAAATCGGGGACAAAATCGTTTTGAACAATCATCGAAGCCTTAACGGTTGGAAAGGAAAGTATGGCGAGCGTGAAGGTTACTTAATTGGCTTGCTTTTAGGAGACGGAACAATCAAAAAAGATAAGGTGATTCTCTCATCATGGGGTGCTGAAAAGGGCTCAAAAGCAGTCAGATCTTTAGCTTTTGCCTGCGCTAAGACATTGCCTCATAGATCTGACTTCAATGGATGGATGAGGGTGAAAGGCAGGAAAGAATATCGAATGTCCATGGGGTACTTTAAAAAATTAGCGATGGAACTTGGACTAAATCCCGGGATGAAAACAATCACCAAAGAGATGGAGCAGACTTCTTCTGAGTTTTGTAAAGGTTTGCTCAGAGGATTATTTGATGCAGATGGTTCTATGCAGGGAAGACAATCTAAAGGAGTCAGCATTAGACTAGCTCAGAGCAATCTTGCAATCCTAAAGGCTGTTCAACGTATTCTCTTGAGGTTTGGAATATTTTCAAAGATTTACGTTAACAGAAGAGGTGAAGGAATTTCAAAGATGTCAAACCGAAAGAGTGGAACAAAAAATTACCTACATAAACCTCAACATGAATTAGTAATCTCCAGAGAAAACATGCGCTATTTTTATCAGAAAGTGGGATTCGGAAACTCGCATAAAATGGAAAAACTTGAGAAGGCTATAAAGTCTTACAAGAGGAAAATGAATAGAGAACATTTTATAGCCACTGTAGATGAAATAACTCAAAGCGCTTCAGAAGAGGTTTACGACGTAAAAATTCCGGGAATAAATGCGTTTGACGCAAATGGATTTTACGTTCACAATTGTGGCGAACAACCATTGCTTCCGTATGAAAGCTGTTTTGCGCCTGAGACGAGGATTGTTAGCGATAGGGAAATCGAAACTGTTGAAGACCTGTTTAATAGACAGTGCAGAGGGGAAAAGATACTTGTGGCTACAAACCTGAACGGAAGGGAAAAACGCATAATTTTCAGGCCAGCCTTGGTTACCAAGGTTGGTATAAGACCCACTGTTCGTGTTACTTTAGCTAACAATCAATCGTTGAGAGCTACCCCAGACCACAAAGTTTTCACAGAAGAAGGGTGGAAAGAAGCCGGCAAATTAACTTCCCTTGACAAAGTTATGATTCAAACGTCTGAGGCAGGGGATTTGATATTTGATCTGCTGGAGGAAGAAGTAAGGTTATACCAAATGTTTGGATGGTTTACAGGGGGTGGATGGTTTACGAAAACATGCGGGTTAACATTTGGTCCGCAAGATACCTACGCCTTCGAAGTTCTTTTACCCATTTGGAACAGATTTACAGGAACTAAAAACAAGGTTAATGTGCAAAGAAATTTCGTTCGCTGTGTTTCCTGCCAGCGTAGAGACATTCTGGAGAAGTTCAAGAGTTATGGATTCATCCCTGCTCGTGCGCCTAGTAAGAGAGTGCCGAAGTTCATACTTACAGCGCCAAAACAAGCGCAGATAGCGTATCTTCAGGGTCTTTTCAGTGCTGATGGAACCAAACCCATCGACAAACGTAGGATGAGACATAAAGTGGAACTATCCTCGAGATCGCTTGAACTGCTAAGGGAAGTGCAACTTGTCCTTCTAAACCTTGGAATAAAAAGCAGTGTATACTTTTACAATGAGCGAAAATCTGGGCACTCCCAAGGTGTTCTAAGGATAAACGGCATAGACTACTTGAAATTTGTAGATCTAATAGGCTTTCCCTTAGCTCCTTACAAGCAGAAAAGATGCTGCGAAAACACTGGAAGGAGACTGATTAGAAGCAAGAACTTCATTTCGGTAAAGTCTGTGGAGCCTATTGGAGAGACCATTGTCTACGATATTACAGAGCCTGTAACGCATTCTCTAATAGCTGAGGGGATGATCGTGCACAATTGCAATTTGGGTTCAGTAAATCTTTCAAGTATGGTTGAGGATGGGCAGTTTAATTGGGAGAAGTTGCGAAAAG
Organism: uncultured Candidatus Bathyarchaeia archaeon; assembly: GCA_964489195.1. GTDB lineage: Archaea > Thermoproteota > Bathyarchaeia > Bathyarchaeales > Bathycorpusculaceae > CAZAXN01. Next base: position 24,467 of record CAZAXN010000012.1, on the reverse strand, counting down.
TTGTGCGAGATGCTGTTCATTTTCTTGATAATGTGATTGATGCGAATCAGTATCCTTTGAAGGAAATAGCGACTGTTACGAGGGCTAATCGTAAGATTGGTTTGGGTGTTATGGGTTTTGCCGACATGCTCATAAAACTTGGCATTCCCTATAATTCTGAAGAAGCTTTGAGTTTTGGCGAGAAATTGATGAGTTTTATTGAAAAAGAGGGACGCAAGAAATCTGTTGAAATCGGAGAGGAAAGAGGTTCTTTCCCTAATTTTGATAAAAGCATATGGAAGGATAAGTACAAAGCAATGCGGAATGCTACTGTGACAACAATTGCTCCTACAGGAAGCATAAGCATAATTGCTGGTTGCTCATCTGGAATTGAGCCGATATTTGCCATATCCTTTATAAGAAATGTTTTAGGCGGAACAAGACTTTTCGAAACTAATCCATTATTTGAGATTATGACAAAAGAAAGAGGATTCTACAGTGCAGAGCTTTTGGAAAAGATTGCAAAGACTGGTTCTGTTCAGAAAATTGATGAGGTTCCTGATGATGTTAAAAGACTCTTTGTAACAGCCTTGGATATAGCTCCAGAGTGGCACGTGCGAATGCAAGCTGCTTTTCAAAAGTACACTGATAATGCTGTTTCCAAAACTGTTAATCTGTCAACTGATGCAACAGTTGATGATGTTAGGAAAATATACGATTTGGCTTGGAGCCTAAAATGTAAGGGAGTAACTGTCTTCAGGTATGGAAGCAAGCCGGAGCAAGTGTTGTACATAGGAGAGATAAAGGCTAAAGAAGGAAAATTTGTTTCTGCAGAATCAGAGTATGCTGGTGGATGCCCAACAAAAACTTGTCCGTTTCCAAGCTGAGAAATGTAAACAAAAAAATCGTAAAAAAATGAAAGCGTAAACTATTTCTTTGTTTTCATATTGTAGCTTGTTTTAACCCCGGCTTTCTCGAAGAGTTTTCCAACAGGACAATTTTCTAAAGTTAGTTTAAAAATTCTCTGAATCTTGTCTTCTGAAGTGTCAGCCTTGACTAGAATGTCAAAGTGGGCTTCAGTTATCGTTCCTTCTTCCTCTGATTTAACAGCTTCTAGCTTTGCTTCCAAATCTTTTAATGGAACCCTCATTTTTTTAGCCATTAAAGTGAAAATTGTTGCAAAACATCCAGCATAACTCATCACTGCACATTCAAGCGCTGTTGGCCCGATGTCTGTTCCAAGTTCGGGCGGGAGGTCTAAGCATATACTATGTGCTCTGCCATCATCAACTGCTATTCTTAAGTCTTTAACAAGTTTTGCGTTTGCATGAAGTTTTTGAGCCAAACTTTTCACCTCTATCAATCAATAAGAATACGAAATAATTTAAAAGCTTCCATGAAGCTTTCCAGTAAATTGTTTAGGAGTATTAACAAAGTTAATATTTGAGAAGATTGGAACTATGGAAGGAATAAAGAGGATTTGCCAAGCAATAATTTTGGAGAAAAAGATGTGGTGTGAATGAGCCTGATACCTGATGAGCATAAAGCACATATAAAAAGTGAACTTGACGAGAAGCTTGAAAATCAAGTTAGGATCATTATGTTTACGCAGGAAATTGAGTGTCAATTTTGTGTGCAGACTAGACAGTTAATCAATGAATTAGCTGCTTTGAATGATAAAATCAAAGTGGAAATCTATGATTTTGTGGCTGATTCTGAGAAGGCTAAAGCGTATGGAATTGACAAGGTTCCGGCATTGGCTATTGTTGGCGAGAGGGATTATGGTGTAAGGTTTTACGGTTTACCCTATGGTTACGAGTTTCAGACGCTTATAGAAGCATTAATAAATGTTTCAAGGGGAAAAACTGACATTTCTGATAAAACTAGGCTGATGCTTGGAGAAGTTAAAAGTCCAGTTCACATTCAAGTTTTCGTGACTTTAACATGTCCATACTGCCCGGCAGTTGCAAGTCTTGCGCATAAATTTGCGATAGAAAATAACATGATAAGGGCTGATGTTGTTGATGCTGGCGAGTTCCCTCAATTAGCCTTAAAATATGCTGTTATGGGTACTCCAAAGACTGTTATTAATGAGAAGATAGAATTTGTTGGTGCACTTCCTGAAGATCTCTTTCTAGAGCATGTATTGCTAGCAACTCATTAGATTGGCATTTGTAATTGAGTGTCTGATTTGAAGCCTGTTATAAGCAGAGAATGTTTGACTCTTGTATTCATTTATAGTGGAGACTACGCTGAAAGGGTGATAAGAAATTTAATAAATGACCCGAGTTTCTGCAAGTCCTGCGGACTCTATTGTGATTCTTGCAAATACAACGTTTACAGTTATGTTCACAATATTAGGGCAGCAATACAAATGCCAAATCCTTCTGAACTGCCCGCTTTCATTGACAGCCCAGAAAAATACATGCCTAAAAAGATTCCTAAAGCTGACTTGTGCATAGCCTCTGGCATGCATAAAGACTTGCTGTTAGAATTGCCACATCGCCTGCAAACAGTTGGTGTGAAGGGCTTAATTGTGCCAATAGAAGATTTCGCCCAAGTTCCTTCGGGTTTAAGGAAACAAGTTGAAGAAAAATGTGAACAGTTAGGTTTGGAAAAAGCGTTCCCAAAGCCTTTCTGTTCTTTGGAGCCAAATGTTGATAAGCCCATGATTTCGAGGTTTGTGACTGAATTAAAAGTGGGCAGGCCTTCCTTAGAGATTTCAACCGTGAAAAGAGGCAAGCGCGAAACCGTAGACTCTGTTGTTGTTAGGCAAAGTGCTCCTTGTGGTTCGACATGGTATGTGGCAAGAAAACTTGTTGGTATTGAAACAGAAAGGGTGGTTCTTTACGATGCCGTTGCAAAAGCGCATCACAGTTATCCATGTACCGCAACGATGAATGTAGATCCGGAAATGAAGGAGCCTATACTGCATATTGGAGGCTACATTATCAGAGAAGAAGTTGAAAAGGCCTTAGCGAAAGCTACAGCGTTGTGAGACTATTCCAGTCGCTTTATTATGTGATATCCAAATTTTGTTTTCACTATAGGCGAGATTTCTCCTTTATTAAGTTTGAAAGCTGCGATTTCAAATTCTTTAACCATTTTTCCCCTTCCAAAAGTGCCTAGGTCTCCGCCACGCTTTCCAGAAGGACAAAGTGAGAATTCTTTGGCTAGGTTTGCAAATTTTTCGCCTTTGTTTAAGCGTTCTAATATTGCCTTTGCTTCCTGTTCTGTTTTAACGAGAATATGTGCGCAATGGACTTTATCTGGCATAAGCTACAATATTGCCTTAATTTCATTTATAACATTTATTTTTTCTGTTTTGGCAATTTTCTCTTTGCGTGCGCGTACAGAAGCAGAAGCTAACGTCATCCGAAATTTAGCTGCCATTTACTGCTACTGCTATGTCACTGGCTGAGTGGCTGTAGGCTTAGACTTCAGCATAGGCGACTTAGGGGTTTCAGAAGCAACCGCAAAGCAGATAGCCTTCCTAAAAGAGCAGGTTGAACGGTTCGTAACCCACGAAGCAGCTTTTCCGCCAGTCACAAGCGAATAAAGACGAATGCCTTGAAGTAAGCAATTGCAAAACTTTTTATTTTTGCAGTTCCTTACTATTCGTTATGAAATGGGAAGATACAGCACTAGAAATTCTCAGATCCGAGCTCAATAGCCGAATTTTTAGAGCAGATGATGTTTTTAAGCTTCTAAACAAGAAAAAAGGCTACTCCAGAGGAACAGCGTATCGTATTCTCCATGACCTTTGCAAGAAAGGACTAATGGAAAGATTGGGCAGAGGCATCTACAAGATCCTAAAAACTGTTAAACTCAAAGAAACCGTGATAGTATCAGCTAGTGTAACCGTCGACATTATTCCAGGTTCACTAACTAAGGCAAGAGATTTGCTCAGAAATAAAGGAATTGAGTTCATGCTTACTGGAGGCTCCTTAGTATATCACTTTTTCCACCATTTACCCAAACGTCTCATCCACTTGATATATGTCAAAAAAGGATCTGGTGAAGTAGCTGTCACACTGCTAAGGGAAGCAGAAATAAGAGCCTTGCTAAACCCAAGCCGAAGCGAGATCAACATAGCACTGGAAAATTTTCCCGAGAGAGACATTTTCGTAATAAGAGAGTTCATGGAACTTCCGGGCAACATTGATGGAAATGCAAGTATTGAGCGGGCTTTAGTGGATTTATATTTTGAGAGTACAAGGAAGAGAATACCTTTTTCTGAAGAAGAGACAGGCCGAATTCTCTCCAAAGTATTGAGAACTGAACCCATAAATTTTAGCCATCTGCTCATGCTGGCGGCCAGAAGAGGAATAAGAGAAGAAATGGAGGCAATAGCAAAGTTTGTTCACCCCGAGCTTCCCATAAAAGGCAAAAGCGAAAACAAATATGTAAAAAAAGTTGTCAAAGCAATGGAAGTATTGCGATGAATCTGATCCACAATGCAAAATACTTTACCCAAGAGGAAATTTTGGAAAGAGCAAGAAAATACGAATTCCCAAATCCATTAGCTGTTGAAATATTTCTATGGGACTGCGAAATTGCAGCGCAACTTCAAGACAAATGCGCGGATATAGTGCTTAAAGGAGGAGCAGCTGCTCAGCTACATCTTCCCTTAGAAAAACAGAAAGGAAGTGTTGACATTGACCTAGCCACTCCCTTAAGTAAAAGTGACATCGCTGAAATTGTTCAGAAAATAAGCCGATCCCTAGAAGGGAACGTTAAGTTTGAGTTACATAAACTGAAGAAACCTACTCTTAAGCTTCCACTCGCAACCTATTTTGCAAAAGCGCCTTCCAAAACAGACCCATCAAGAAAAGAGTTAGAAATAAAAATTGACATTTTCCTCAAGAGCCCTAATTTGCCTACAATAGTGCTTAATAACGTTCATACTTTTGCAGTAGATGTCAAAAGAATGAAGTGTTTCACGGTTGGAACCCTTATCGGCGATAAGCTTCTCACACTTGCAGAAGAAAGCATAGGCATGACGTTTAAGGCAGATTATCCAAAGCAAATCTACGACATAGACGCGCTCCTAGAAGTATGTGAAATTTCTAAGAACACCATCAACGACATGGTTAAATCTGTCAAGACACTCACAAAACTTGAGGCTTCCATTAGAAACATGAAAATCACTCCAACAGAAGCCCTTCACGATGTCATCAAAACAATGGATAAGTATTCGCTGGTGGACACAAGCGGCAGCGATGCAAGCATCAAAAAGAACATAGAGGCTTTTCAACAATTTTTCGTCAACAATAATCAAAGAAAACCATTTTACGGTTGGAGTTCTAGGTCCTTAAAAATCAAGTTTCTTGCTACAATAATCGGCGAATGCATTGAAAACAAATTAAGTGAATCCAATGCTGCTAAAGCTATTACTCAGTCCAAAAACATTGCAGCAAGGCTCAATCAGATCTCTGGAAAGGACATTATCGAGGTAAGGAAAAAACTCTTAGACCTTGCCCAAACAAAAATTCCCTATTTTAGGGAAATGAAAGGCAAGACGCTTGACAGAGTATTTTGGCAAATCCTAACATTGGAAAACCTTCAAGATATAGAACCTATATTATAGTATGTTTCATCAAACAAGATTAAACACAAATTCCTGAGCCCTCCACAACCATTTTACGAACACAATGCACTTCTAAACTAACATATGCGCGCGCATCACTGGACTTGTTGACAACACAGAATTTTCTGGGGCAGATACAATTATCGTACTAACTCCACAACTTTGAATGTGAACTTTTTATGTTAATGAAGCTATTAATAAAATGTGAATGTTGGTTCTTTTCTTGATGGTTCTCTTGCTGCGTAAACGCTTAGAGCTAATGCCCATAGCATGTTGTCGTGACTTTTTGTTAGGTGGCTGAATTGTAGGTGTCCGCTTTTGCTGTATGCGTATTGTTGTTCGTTTATTTGTATGCAGAGCTGCCTATCTCTTCTGTTAAACTTCTTGTGGGAACAGCATGTTGCATACGCGGTAATGCTGCAGAAACAGGCGTCGCGCGCGCGACTCTCGCTGCTGACTTCAAACTTTTGTTGAAACTGAAGAGAATTGTTGATGCGGGTTACTAAAATAAGCTTGAAACCATTACGTTTTGAAGTGGCAGAGTTAAAAGGCTTCTGGAAAAGGCTGAGGAAATAGCCCACAAACATGAAAACGTTAAGGTCAGGCTGAGTGCGTGCTGTTGTAAGGCATAAGAGGCTAAAACATTGTCATTAGCAACTCAATAGAAATTCTTATTTTCTGGGTTCTCATAACATAAACCCAACGTAGTATTGTAAGAGTTTGCAAGATAAGAGTAAGCCAACTTTTTCGAGTGTGTCTCTTGCCATTTTGTTGGAAAATAACTACACCCCATTACTAAGCCTATCATAATCCCAACAAGAAAAGTGATGGCGATGTTTTTCTTCATTTCTTTCACAGATAATTGACCTGGTAGTAAGAGGTTTAAATTTGCAATATTTTTAAATGGTTCTTTGGCGTAGCCTTTTTTATGCATGAGTGGGCTTTGGCTGAAGCAGTAATTGCTGCAGCTTCTGAAATTGTCGAGAAAGAAGGGTTGAAAGAAGTTAAAGAAGTTAAAATACGAGTTGGCGAGCTGCAGCAAATAGAACTTGACATATTAGAGTTTGCTTTATCTCAGCTGAAGCCTGCTAAATTTAAGAATGTGAAATTTCGCATAAGTGTTGTTAGGGCTGAGTTGAAGTGTAGAGTTTGTGGTTACAAGTGGTTTTTTAGAAAACAAGAATTAGATGAGGCGACTTCTGAAGCTATACATTTTGTTCCAGAAGTTGCTCACACGTATATCAAATGTCCAAGATGTGGTAGCCCTGATTTTGAAATATTGCAGGGGCGTGGGGTCTGGCTTGAAAGCATAACTGGAGTGAAAAACGGGGATGGTTGACCCGCGAACTAGTGTTATTGCTGAGAGAATGAAAGATGTAGCTAGGATTATTGCTGTTTCAAGTGGCAAGGGTGGAGTGGGCAAAAGTTTAGTGGCATCGACACTGGCGTTGGCATTAGCTAAGAGAGGCTATAAAGTTGGGCTGTTTGATTTGGACTTTACAAGTCCTTCCACACATCTTGTTCTTGGAATTGGAGATGTCAAGCCGATAGAGGAAAAGGGTATAGTTCCGCCGAAAGTGCATAGCATAAGATACATGTCAATAATTTATTATTCACAAGAGCATGCTTCACCGTTAAGAGGGGCAGATGTTTCAAATGCCTTAATTGAGTTGCTTTCAATTACACGATGGGGCAGGCTTGATTTTCTTGTCTTAGACATGCCGCCTGGAATTGGCGATGCAACTCTTGACTTGATTCGTTTAATTAAGAACATCGAGTTTCTTATTGTTACGACACCTTCACGATTAGCTTTCGAAACAGTTCGAAAACTAGTGGCCTTACTAAAGGAACTGAAAATTTCTGTGGTAGGTGTTATTGAAAACATGAAAATGAACAATTCAGACGCTATTCAAAAGCAAACACTAAAACTTGGTGTAAAATTTCTGGGAGAAGTTCCATACGACTCGAAAGTAGAAGAAGCTATAGGCAACACAAACAAGCTTCTGAACACAAAGCTAGGCAAAAAAGTGGAAGAAATGTCCTCCAAAATCTAAACCTTCAGCAACGCAACCTTCAAACCTCTAGTTGAGGGAATCAGCAGTCGAATTTGCATATAAGCGATGGGTCTAGGCGCGCAGAACGCAAAAGACGACAACATTCAGAAATTGACACTTAAGCGTTTCTTCGTTGGGGGAAACAATCTTTCAAGTTTCTCTTTCGGAAGAGGTCTCGTGACTAGGCTTACCAGAAAATAGGCTGAGGCTGAACCAAACATTAACAGCAGAGCCCAATAACCCCAATGAAACAAGCCAATGCTTTTTCCATAGGCACTAGGGTGCAAAACCGTAAGCGCCAAACCATACACCATTGCAGCAACTGCACCCCATTTAGTAGCCTTCTTCCAATACATGGAAACTCCTACAACAAAAAAGAAAATGCCAGCTTGGGCAACAGCAGAGCCAGACATGAACTCAGAAAGAATAGGTGGAGGCGACGTGAAAGTCCACCACAAAGGCACCGCAATAAATGGAACAAGTATAAGCCGCGTGAGCAACAACAGCCTTTTAGGAGAAACTCCTGGACACACGTTGTGAATGAGGTCTCTTGTTATGTTAGTGGACATAATCATAACCATCCCAGCCAAAGTGGCAACCGAAGCGGCAAAGACGCCTGCAGCAAACAAAGAAGCAAGTGGAACCCCTCCAGCACTTACGCTTACTAATGTTGCTGCAGAATCTCCATACATAGGCTTGTATTGATCCGCCATCAAAGCGTTTCCCCAAACTGCCCTAGCAGCAAACCCGACAACACCAATCCAGAGAGGGGTCAAACCGCCAACAACAAGAATCAGGAACATTACCCAATACTCGCGTTTACTAATCTTTCGAGTTCCCAAAAAACGCGCGATATTGTGTGGAAAACCAGTAGCCATAAAAAGAAACATAAACACAGCAGCCGTAGCACCAATCCAATCCACCCCAGCAAAACCCAAACCCCCAGGCGTCGACAAAGGCAAAGTATAACCTTCTAAAGGTATCGTGGTATTCTCGCCTCCAGGCTTGGTAAATGTCTGTGTTCTAAAAGCTTCTGAAATGTTGGCTGGACCACCAGCCCAAAAAACTGCCATCACACCTAGAGCCCAGCCGACAACTGTCAAAAGGACACCTTGAAAGCATGATACCCATTGGGTTCCAGTGTATCCGCCAACAGCTATATAGACTAAAACCATGATCGCTGTGATCAAAAGGCTCCAATGAAAAGATGTTTTAGTTGTTAATGTCCACACAGTCGCCATAGCCTTGTATTGACCCACAGAATACACTATGAGCAAGACAATCATTATCAAACCCGCTGACGCTTGGACAAACCTGCTTTCAAACCGCAATCTTAACATCTCTGGCACTGTTCGTGCTCCAAACGCCACATATCTTCGCATTCTGTAACCGATAACCAAACATAACGCCATACCCATGATGCACATTGTGCCTATCAGCCAGCTACCTGACCAGCCATAAGAATAACCCAGACCTGCATTTCCAAAGACAGCCCAACCGCTCAAGTAAGAAGCAATTAAAGCAAAGCCTGTTACAAAAGGTCCTATATCACCGTGTCCAACAAGCCATTCCTCAAAACTCTTAGTTTTTTTTCTCACGAAAAGACCAAGAAGCACACTTATGGTCAAAAACGATGCCACAGCAACAAATACGCCGACAACCAGTTCTGGCGTTGCTTCAGGTATCGAAGAAACCATTAATCTTCCTCCCAATAATAGCGAATTCTCACAAAGACCGCCAAAACTCCAAAAACAATTGCAAGCAAAGCATGACCCCAATAAGCATACCATTCTCCAAGCAGATATGCAGTGGCTGGAACGAGAACGATGCATAAAATCATGACAGCTAAGAAGGGATAGACCTTCATGTAAGCCTCACCATTATCTTCTCTCAAATTACGAAACTCAATATTTAAGTCTATTCTGGAAAAATCCAAAAAACAATGTTGACTAGTTACTGGGCGTAAAAAAGCATGGAATGTGCACACAATCTTATTATACACAAAGCGCGTTACAAAACCAGATCACCCAAAACTGTAACAGCGAGGCAATAGTTTGCCACCCGCCAAAGCAATAATTTTCGACTTCATCGGCACCTTAGCAAATGTGAAAGATTACGACATGGAAACATCAAAAATGAAGCTGTATGAGGCTATTTTGAAAGCAGGTTTTAACGTTAGTCTTCAAAAGTTTTTAGACGCATATAACTTGGCTCATGAGAAATATAGGGTTATACGTTATAAGAACTTGGTTGAGGTGACAAATTCCATTTGGATTTCTGAAGCCCTGAATGCTTTGAGGTTAAAAACAACCCCTGATGATTCACGAATAAAACTGGCTGTTAACGTCTTTTTTGAAGATTACTTAAATTCATTAGAACTCAGACCTTGCACAAAAAATATGCTGGCAGAAGCATCACAAGGTTATAAGCTTGGTTTAATATCTAACTTTACATATGCTCCAGTGATTTATTCTGGGTTAAGAAAACTTGGCATAAACCGATTTTTTAATGCTATCTTGGTTTCTGAAGATGTTGGCTGGCGTAAGCCTCACGTGAAAATCTTTGAAGAAACGTTGAAGAGGCTAAATACTAAAGCGGAAGAAACAGTTTATGTCGGTGACAGTCCATTAGAAGACATAAAAGGAGCTGAAGCCTTAGGCATGAAAACAATTTTTGTTGCTTCGCAATTTTACACTCTTGAAGACTTGTATGAAAGTAAACAGAAGCCTGATATGATTGTTAAGAATATTTGCGAACTGTACAAATTAAAGAAAACTGGGTTAATTAAAATCTAATGTTTGAAGAATCATCTGCTTCATGTTTCTAGTTGAAGAAAACTATATAATTGTCATCCATCGTATGCTAGAAGCTTTTTCGACGGCCGTGTCTGTTTTTGATACGTATATTTTTAATCTTAATTGTGGCTTAACAATAATTATGCGCGCGCACGTGCAAATTATTGTTTGTTAAGTTTGGTTTTTCTTATTTTTTGTTGGATGTCAGAGTGATTGTACAGTTTGTTTAAATTATTGGATTGTAAAGGAGATGTTAGGATTTTTTATACGCAATCTTAATATATCCGACTGGAGTATCTACTCACAGTAGCTCTGAAGCATGTCGTCCATTAAATTAAAGGAGGTATGTTCGATGGATGATAGATCTACTTCAGGGGCGTTTGAAATTGGGAGATTTCTGTGTTTCCCAGATAGGAAACTGTGTGGAGTTTTGATTGATGCTGAAAATAGGCCTGGTGTTTTAAGTGAGATTTCGGCCGTGTCAGGCAAACATAATGCAAGCATTCTTTACATAGCTTTTTCCACGTCAATGCCTACAAAGAAGACTACGACTGGTTTAGCCTTTTTGGACTTGACCGATGCTGATGTATCAGCTGAAGAACTTGCAAGAGAAGCTCAAAAAAATAAAGCCGTAAAAAACGTGAGAATTATTTATCCGCCAATTGAAGGTTTTGTGGCAGATAATATTTCCAATGTGTTACTCATGAATGGTGAAAGAGCCATAATAATGCGTTTACAGGGATACAAAGGCTTGGTTGCAAACATAAGAAAACATTTTGGAACCGCCGGCGAAACATTCCTTTATTACATTGGGTTTGATAGCGGTTTGGAATATGCCAAGTCGCATATAGAAATGGCAGCGAAACTTGGTTTAGCTGATCCAGCTCAAATTTTGAAACTTATAAGCACAAGTCTATTCAACTGTGTGGGCTATGGCAGAATGGAAGTGCGAAGTCTTAAAACCAACCCTCTAAACGCAATTATAAGAGTATACGACTCCTTTGAATGTGAATTGGGCATAGGAAGCGGCAAACCCTTCAGCTTTTTCACTCGTGGAATGGTTGCAGGCTGTCTCACAGGACTTTTTAATGAAAAAATGAGTGCTAAAGAAACCCGATGCATAGCCAAAAGGGACCCATACTGCGAATTCAACATCAAACCGGAAAGAAGCGCGCAATAGCAAAATTTTTTATGTTCATTTATAATTAAAAAAATAATAATTCTTACAGGCAACTGAGGCTGCTATGGTCTATGGTTGGAGAAGGAAGAGGCAGGATAGTTGACAAAGGAAATAAATATAAGAAAATTTTCGTTTACATCCCAAAAGAAGTAGCTGCTGACACCAGCTTTCCGTTTAAGATAGGTGAACACGTAACAGTGAAGATTAATGGCAAGAAATTGGTCATAGAGAAAAAAGGAAACTCTAGGTAAGGCTAAAGTTGCATTTGCCTCCTGCCTAAAATGTTTCTATTGCGAACTGAAATAAGCTTCCAAAATTGTTCTACATGTGGACATAAACTTTAAATCATCGTATTTCCTACTGTTGAAATAGGCTGATATCGTGCGAAACAATAAACAATTACTAATAGACGACGAAATCCGTTGGAAAATCATCAAAGCATTGTTGAACGATTTTCCACAACTTAGACAACGCACAAAAAAATATCTTGAAGCAAAAGCAGCGGAAGCACCTGATAATTTCTGATCTTCACATTCCAAGATTAGCCTTCTCTTCACTTCAATTGGTTATGCATCAAGCACTTCTGCGCCAAACTAGATTACAATCCAAACGTGAAACTGGTGCGGTCGCCTGGACTAGTGCTCAAATGGGTTCGAGTCCACATTCTATAATGATTATCATGCTTGATAATTCGTGGGTTCAAATCCCTATGACCCCACATTTTTGAGCAAGATACAAGCAACACTTGAGCAAGTTATTGAAAAAATTAGGCAAGAAATTATTCGAAAAGTTTTTAAGGAGTTTTGTTCATTCTAGTGAACATATGTTCAAAAAAATGAATTTTATAACCAGTAGAAGCCTCGAGATTCTCTATTATCTTTTAAGCAATCCTATGGAGCAGTTTCATGGAAGACAGATAGCTCGCCAAACAAGTGTAAGTGTGGGTGCAGTAAATCAGTTTTTGCGAAAATTCTACAAAATAGATCTTGTTGAGATGAGTAGACGAGGAAAGACAAACCTTTACAGAGCCAACTTGAAGAATCCTATTGCAAGACAGTTCAAAGTCTTGTTTAACGTCTTAACTCTTAACGAATTGATTGATAAAATCAAAGATGATTCAGACAGAATTGTCTTGTTCGGGAGTTGCGCTGAAGGAACTGATGTTAAAGACAGTGATATAGACTTGTTCGTATTAACATCTGACATTAAAACCATTCAACGCGAAGTGAGGCTTTATGAGCGAAAGATTGATAGAAGAATCGCACCTATAATTATTAATCCAAACGAACTTGCAAAAATGAAGACAAAGGATAAACCCTTGCACGAAAGAATTTCAAAAGGTATAACGCTATGGGAACGCGAGTAGGTTTCAAATTCAAACGGTTACTCGAAGAAAGAAGGCTCATCAGAATTAAGCCAGATAGAAAGCTTGTCTCTCTAGCTTGTTATACCATGGCTATTGTGCCCTTAATAATCCAATCAGGCGACTCACTGAAGAGATTGAAGTATGCGTAGTCGACCTTTGTATGATACTGTTTTTGTCTTTCGCTAATTCCCTCATAAAAATGGCACAATAACCCTCTTCTTCGGCGTCGTTGGTCTGCCCATCGCCTAAACCTAGTCAAGTCCTTCATCAAGACTTCCTCTCTAACAAGTTGTTCAATTTCTCATAAAGGATTTTCCAAAAGACTATTACTGAGTTGTGGGAGACATAATCAGCCTAGTGCGAAGTTACTCTATCTAAACACCATCTGGAAGGAGCTTCCAGAAATGATTTATAAGGGACTGCTCAGTAGACTTGATGAGGGTACCTTAAGACCGTGTGCCCAGCGGGTAACGTGGTCTCCAGAGGAGGCAACGTCCGTGTAAGACTAACGGCACACGGCACCTGACTAATGCTTCTTTCTAATTATGGGAACCAGAAATATGCCTTCGGTGGATTGTCAGAGTATCTTTTCATCTTGCGCAAATCAAAAGGTAATTGCTGAAGTGATTTTTGAGAAACTTCACTCTCAATTATAGTCTTGATCATGCCTGCTACAATGTCTGCAACCTGAATAGGTTTTGATTCGTGTGAGCGTAAATTGGCAAATAACGGAATGTAATCCTCGAATTGACCCCCATCTTTCTTAGCCAGTGTCTGAACCAGTAACCGAACCACCTTCTCAGGAGTCAAAGGACGAAAATCAGCGTCACAGTGTATTTGAACATCATTTACAATTTCGAAAAACTTCCTTTTGAGATTTGGTCTGAGATTCTTATGTTTAGGATCTCTTTCATACCCGGAAAAGCATCCTTCTATCAAATTTGTGAATAAATTCTCTATTTTTCCTCTACGGTCATTTAAAGCATTTGTCTTTATCACGAGCAAACCATCACAGCAAATTGAGAGTGTCAATTCGAATTTCTTAAGCAGTTCCTCTCTATATGTCGCGTTTAGTTTCGACCAGTGAAACTCTTTTTTATAGTGATCTTTCGGCAATTTCAAATGCCTTTCGAGGAAAATATACGCGCCTTCATAATCTGGAATGGAGCATATAAGGATCACACTACCGTTGTTTTCAAGACCACTCGTGTCAATTCCTATTGAACGTTGCTTTGACAAGTCTGGGATTAGAAAAACATCACCATCCGCCTTTATTCGTCTTATTCTGTGATCATTGTATCCTCTTAATCCTTGAGCAATCCATCCTGTTCTATCTCTATAGACTTCGCTACTTGCAAGAGATTTGAAAGTTGGATCTAAGGCTTTCAAGAGCGACTCATATGAAGTCAGAGATGACCCAAATGTCCTTCTGTAAAAATCAGCAGGCTGCACAAGTGTTGGCTGCAACCTGAAAGTTTGTTTTCCATACTGAAAATCACTTCCTAGATATGCTTTTTCGATTATATCGAAAAAAAGATCGATCCATTTTGCATCTTTCTGGGTGGGCACATCAATCCATCCGAAAAATCATTGTTGAAGCTAAAGAAAAGAGTTTCCTAACTCTAAATCCAATAATAAGTTTAGTGGCATGATTGTTCCAGCGTATGTTAGCAGAGTTTCGGAAGGGTTGTGCTGGAAATATCGCCATTTTGGTGTCAGATGAACAAACCATACTACTACAGAAAAAAGGTCCTAAGGGAGACTGTGGAGACCTCACATCTAGCCATGGTTCAGAATTTATCCCCAGCGATGTCACCAATCCGAGAGTTCGAAAGGTTGCCTGACTAGGGTTTCATGGTAGCACGGGAGAGTTTCGAACTCTTGCCTTGACAGTAACATTTTTGCAGATAAAACACACAGAGGTGAGGTTTCAAACGTGGGCTCTCTAACCTATACGACCAACTAGAAGCTTATTTCACGAAATAAAGCTAAATTGATCGAGTATATGTAGAAATAGTGCTGTAGCAGTCCAGTTTTTACCTGTCTCTGCACATGATGCGGTCGCCGGGATTTGAACCCGGGATCGCAAGCTTGGAAGGCAACCACATGCCCAGAAGGCTTTTGTGTCCTAAACCAGTCTAGACGACGACCGCCTTTATTTTTCTGCACTACAATAGTTAAGGTGACCTAGATAAAATTTCTTTTCCGGTATCTACTACTGCGGTTTCTTTTCTGGCCTATACAGTTTCCTTTCATGCATAGGTTTTGTTTTAAAGGTGCCATGATATGTGGGCATAGAGACTCTTTGTCTCTCCAAATTCTTAATTCGAGCATAAAGCTTTGAAACCTTAGTCTTCGACGGCGTTTTAGGCTTTGAAATGTGAACGCGAACTGGTGTAAAAGGCTTCTTGATTTGGTTCTTAGCGGTCTTTCTCTTTAAGCCTTTCGCTTGCAATTCTTTTACTTTTTTGAAAACCACGTAGCCTTCCTTTAAATTCACTTCCTGCACATTCCATCCAGCATCCAGCCATGCCTTAGCGTGTACATCATCAGGTGAGTTGTTCCACCATTTTTCTTCACGGTATGCGGTCATTGGCAAATTTTCACCCATTATTCCATCTATTTTTGCAAATGAAAGCTTGACAGTGTCTGTAAAGCCTGCTCTAAATTTCAAATAGCTGGTAAAAGGACTGTACTTAGTGTTTGATTTTGGTGAAACAATTCTTCTTGCGCAGTTGAGACAAAACATTCTTGTATAGTCGCCTGTGGAAACGTCTGGAACCATGCAGTCTTTGCAGTACAATTGTCCACATCTTTGGCATCTTCTAAGATATCCGTATGGAAGTACTCTGCCACATATGCCGCATTCATCTTTTAATGGCATATAATATCACATGCGAGTGATGTAATGCAGTTTTTGCTAATTAGTAACGAAGCTTTTCATATAAACTTGACTAATCACTCTTAAAATTACGTGTGTTGTTTGTACTCTTTCTGTTTCTATTGTTTTCTTATTAGTTGAAGTTTTTGCAGAGTGAAACATATTATTAACAGAATACTGGTCTATCTGTTATGGGGTTTTTTGTTGTATCTAATGATCGGTACTGCGATGATTACTGCAATCATCAATGTGATTATTTCTGTGGTTATTTCTGGTGTGTTGTTGGAATCTACAACGTATCCGCCAACAGTCACATTCTCATGGTTGTTGCCTTCGGCGCCTCTTCCAATTGTTAATGTGATAGTGGCGTTTTTAGTGATGGAAGGAAAAGAGGCGTACACTGTTAATGTGTACACTCCTGGTGTTGCAGTGGGGCTTACAGTTATCGTCAATATGGACTGGTTGGATTTCCACTCTCCAGAGGGCCAGCTTGGTGGAATTGTCACTTGTTGAGGGTCAAAGTTTGTGGAGACTCCGCTTAGAGAAGATGCGGATAAATTAACAGTCCAAAGTGCTGGGTTGTTCATGACACTGACATTTATGAGTGATTGGGCCGAGCTTCCCAAAGCTATTGTAAGGGATGAGGGTTCCGCAGAAAGACCAAAACGAATAACGAATGGAGCGTTACATGTTTGCACTAAGTAACATGAAATGAGTGAGATAGTAGAAAAAAGGCAGATGACCAGAAAAATACAACTTCTTTTTTTCATGACCCTAGACTCCCTGAGTTGTTTCTCGATGTTGCATATATATATAAATTTCGAAACTTTTTTAGCCTTGAAATTCAAAAAGCATATCCCTCAGTGGTCATGTAAACATGCTTATTGACGATGAGGGCATCTTACCGCGCGCGAGGTCAAGTTTGTTTTGAGCCAGACAGATGGAAAAGCATGTGGGGCGGCATTAGCCTTTTACAACTGCTAAAGGCACAAATCTTGCAACTTTGGTGGCTATTCCAACACTGTCACTTACTTCTGCAACCACATCCACATTTTTATATGCTGGATCAGCCTCTTCAGCCAAGACCACGGAGCTTGCCGATTTGACAAGGATTCCACGTTTTTCCAATGCTGTTTTAATGTCTCCACCCCAGTATCGTTTTTTGGCAGCGCTTCGGCTCATCATTCTGCCGGCGCCATGTGCTGTTGAGCCAAAACTTATTTGCATAGCTTTTTCAGTTCCTACGAGAAGCCACGAGCTTGTTCCCATACTGCCTGGGATAAGAACTGGTTGTCCTGCAGTGCTGTAGTCTGCTGGTATCTCTGAGTGTCCAGGTGGGAAGGCTCTTGTGGCGCCTTTTCTGTGAACCCAAACTTTCTTTTGTTCTCCGTTAACTTTGTGGTTTTCTATTTTTGCTATGTTGTGGGCTACATCATAAACGAGTTTAAGACCAAACTTTTCTGCGTCTTGTTTGAAAACCTGTTGGAAACTTTGCCGGATCCAGTGCATTATTACTTGACGGTTTGTGAAGGCATAATTAACTGCGCATGCCATTGCTTGATAGTAATCTTCTGCTTCATTGCTGTTTCCTGGAGCGCAAGCAAGTTCACGGTCTGGTAGTGTTATCTTGTATTTGTTTACAGCTCTTTCCATGACTCTTAAATAATCTGAACATATTTGGTGGCCGAAACCTCTTGAGCCACAATGAATCGTTAAGGTTACTTGATTTTCCTGCTCGATTCCGAAAACTTTGGCTGTTTTGGAATCATAGATCTTGTCTACTTTTTGGATTTCCAAGAAATGGTTTCCTGAACCTAATGTTCCTATTTGTGTTAGCCCTCTATTTTTTGCTGTGTTTGAAACCTTATCTGGATCTGCGTTTTTCATGCATCCACTTTCTTCGCAGTGTTCAGCATCTTCACTCCAGCCTAATCCTTTATCAATAACCCATTGAACACCTTCTACAACAAGATTTTCTAAATCATGATCTGTTACTTTAAAGTCCTTTCGACGGCTTCCAAGCCCGCATGGAACATTGCCAAAAATAACGCTGGCAAGTTCGCCAAGCTTCGGTCTTATATCTTGTTCTGTAAGATTTGTTGTTACTAAGCGTACTCCACAATTTATGTCGTAGCCAACGCCGCCTGGGCTAATTACGCCTAGTTCATAGTCTGTTGCTGCTACGCCGCCTATGGGGAAGCCGTAGCCTTCATGTCCATCTGGCAAGGTTATTGAGTGTTTGTAAATGCCAGGTAAATGGGCAACATTTACACATTGCTGAAGGGTTCTGTCAGTTTGCATCTTCTCTAACAAGTCTTTATTAGCGAATACTATGCCTGGGACTCGCATGTTTGGCTTGTATTGTGGAATGCGCCATGTGTAATTGTCTATTTTCTCAAGTGGCACTTTTTCTGTTGGGCGATGTCCTTCTCCTTCTTCCATTTTTTCACCTAACAATCAAATGAGCATTTGAAATATAAACAATTTTGGTGCCCGTACCAAAATAAGCTTACAGTGGAAAATCCTTAAACTTCTCTACAAAATCAATAATGCCCAAAACGCTCTCGTTAAGCACAGTGTGACTCAAAACCAAATGCGCGTCAATGTATACTTTACTTTTTTGAATAGCTGAATCAGCTTCAACTATTCGTTTGCTTATGGTTTCAAAATTTTCCTTATTTTGTATTCCTTGCTTTGCGATTTTTGTCCAAAGCTCAAGTTGGTTCGCATATGCTTGCAACTTTTCTATGGCATCTTCTGCTTTGCCAAAATGACTATAATACAAAACTTTAGGCTTTAGATTTATCAGCTTATTCAATGAAGCTAAGGCAATGTCTAGGCGGAATGGTGTGGGCGCTGTTGGCACTATGGTGTCCATCTCGTTGAGGTAAATGCCCGCTGCATCTCCTGAGAAAACGCCTTCGCTTAGCTGGTCATAATAGCTTAAATGATGTGAAGCATGACCAAGCGTTTCTATAGCTTTCAGTTCAACGGTATTTCCAATGTCAAGAATCATGCCATCCGTTGCTGCAGTAATCCTATCTTGAGGAATTGGCTCTGGTTTGCCGTATATTTCAGCTATATGTCCCAGAACTTCCTTTGACTGTTGCCACAGTTTTTCAGGATTTGCTAAGTGAGGTGCTCCTCTGGGATGAACAATAACTTTGGCTTTTGGCAGAAACTTCAGTAATGTGCCAGCACCTCCTCCATGGTCTAGGTGAATGTGTGAAACGGCAACATAGGCTACTTCTTCAGGTTTTATGTCTAGTTCTTTTAGGCAATAAAGCAGGTTGGGTATTGATGATGTGGGTCCTGTTTCAACTATTGCTGATTTTTTTCCTTTAACTATGTAGCAGGCAATAAAGCTTTTAATTCCCGCAGTTTCAACATCAATTTGGTACAAGTATTCTTCAAGTTTTGTTATTTGCATTTTTGTTCTATCCTAATTTTCTGCTTTGTTGTTTTCTGTTGATTATTTTTTTTGGGCGTTGATGCTATAAACGTTGTTACTATTTTGATTCACGTCTGCGATGCGCATCTGCCAATTTTTTGCTCTCTTGAGTTTTGCTGTCTTCTTTATTTAAACATGCTTGCATGCGCGCGTTATCAAATACACGCTTGGAAAACAAAATTAGAAATTAATCTTGTTTAAAACCTCGTCGGGCATGAACTCTTGGCGAGATCTGACAGAAGCTTCCTCTACATAAAGCTGAACCGCATATCTAAGCGCCTCGTCAGTTACGGGAATGTAATCCAAGTCAGACTGGAAATAGCTGAGAAGTGAAGCTGAACATGCAAAACGTAAGGCTCTGTCCTCTAAACGGGCTGAAAAGGTTACGAACTCCCTTGGAATATGCTCCAAAATAGCGTTGCGCGTTTTCTCAATAATCTTGTAAACCTTGGGTGTGACGAGAACATGTTTTCGTGGAAAACGATCCCTAACCATTGGATGCCCAGTTTCAATAGCATAAACAAGAGTCAAATGGTTCCTGATGTTTCCTGCACCTTTCTCGATGTCAATTTCGCCTAAAGCCAACTTCATCTGGCTTTGGGCTAACTCAATAAAACGTTGTTTAGTGAGCCTATGTAATCTGCAAAGCATACGATCTTCTATTGCATTGTAATTTGGGTCGCTTATCGTTACTTCGTAGCCTCTTCCAAAGGTTGCTACGTTGTAATTAACGCTGAAGAAGCCGTTGAATCTGTAAGGCCCTATCACCTCACGGTGAATCTCGTACTTGATCACGCTGCGCTCCATAGCCAACTTTAAGGGTTCCACCATGCCTTTATACTTAAACCAATCGTTAAACTCTGGAATAATGAAATTGAAAACACGACCCACATATGCTTGACCTATCCTTATGAAACGAGCTGGGGTCATACCGCCTGTGTAACGGTTTCTTCCAGGAATACCATGAGGATGAATTTTAGCGTCCAACTTGCCTAGTATCATGTCCCTCGTGGAGAAGCTTTTGCCAGTTCCTGGTTCACCGAAAAGAGCCAGGTTCCAGCCAGTTTGCATACCTGTCTTTCCCCGTTCATGAATTATCTCAACATCCGCTAAACCATACTGCTGGGTTATGCTGAGTAAGCTGTCAAAATACAGAGTAGGCCCAAACATCTTCAGCAAGTAATCACTCAAAGCGCCTATGGAGAAAGTTTTCCCAAAGCTCACAGTGGCTTCGAGGCGATTCTTTAACAGACTGCTGAGATGCTGGTTCAACATGGCATCCATTTTTTCTATTTCCTGCCTTTCCAAAGCAACGTAATCAACTTCCTCTTCAGCAACTTTAACTGATGTTGGTTGAAAAGCTTCTGAAGTTTTCGGCAACTGTTTATGAGTAGCTAAGCCCAACTCCAACCGTATCAAAGGAGAAACCTCCTCCAGAATGATCCATTCACGGTAGTTGTCTCCCTCATAGAAGGGAGCGATTATTTTCAGCTTTTCTAGTTCAGCTATTATGGGCATCGGGTCCATTTGGCTTTTCAGTTTTTCTGCAATGTCTCTCAAGTTACATCCTTTGCCAGTCTGGAGAAAAACCTTCAAAATTTCTATGCTGTTTTCTCCATATTTCTTTTTCATCTCTTGAATGTTGCTTTTAATAGTGTCCCATGAACCTTTAAGCAGCAGGTGTCCATCTTCAAATGTGTAATGTTTACCTCTAAAAACAATCCACTTCCTAGGCTTTTGCGTCTCAAAAATTTCTTTAAGCTGAGAGTCGCTTATTATAGAGGCAATTTCAAAAGCTGCTTGTTCCTCATTGATGCCCCAAGGGTTTTCAAAGTGCTCAAAATATGCAATAGCAAGCTTCATACCTATCTCAAAAAGCTGGTGACGGGGAAAAGCACGTTTGAATAGAATTTTTCTTTCAACAATTTTGTCTTCAGCCGCCACCTAACTTTCCTCCTGCAAATATGATTCAGTTATGACGTCTATCTCTTTTTGTCCTATCCAATTCTTAGCCTTTAACTCCTCCAGTCCCCTAGTCAAAGTTTCCTTAAATCTTTGCGAAACAAGAATGTTGGCTGAGGCTGTTGCAGAACGAAGGGCTTCAGCGAAGGCTTTATCAGAATTTATGCGTTTTTTTAAGGCAAAATTCAGCATTCTGCTAATAACTTTAGATCTTGGCTTTAGAAAAGGCTTCATTTTTGAGGCTGCTGTGAAACCTAGTAAAGTTTTTTGGAAAGTCTTCAGGACACCCTTAGGGCTTGAAACCTTGACCGGGGGAAATATGTGAAGTTGAGTTTTACTTCCAGCTTTGTATCCTGCTAGGTAAAAGGGCAAGCATACAAGGGAGACATCTTCTAGCGTTTGCCAAGGCAAAGTCAACTCCTCAAACTTGTCCTTCATTTGCCTTTTGTTTTCTATTAGATCTTCGATTTGTTTTGCAATTTGGTCTATTGTGAGCTTAAGCGTTTCCATTTCTTTTTGTTTGAATAGGACTTTTTCTTTGCATTGGTCTTCTAAGCTGGTGATTTTGTTTTTTTCTTTATCTACTAACTCTTGGTAGCAGCTGCATAGCTTTTCAATTTCAGCCTTGTTTTGTTTTTGTGCTTGTTCCATAGACCCTATAATGTCATGTAGCCTATTTTTCGTCTCTCGAATTTTGCTTTCGCACAGCTTAATCTTGTGTCCTATGTGGGCTACACCTATTTTGCTTCTTCTTTTTTGCAAATCTTGCTTTTTTGTTAGATCAGTTTTCCGCAGTTCCAGCTTTTGCAGTTCACGTTCACGCCTTTCCCTCTCCTTCGCTTTTATTTTTAATATGCTTTCAAGAGTCCTATTCATCTTGAAAATTTCGGCATCTCGCTTCTTTTCTAACTGGCTGAGCTTCTCTTCTATGGCTGGTAGCAATTTTGATATTTTCTCACTGTAGGATTCTTGAGTGAACTTGATTTCCTTGGTAATCATCTGCTCATGGAAGTCTAATGTATCCATTAAAACTTTTTTGACGTATTCTAAACCCATTATGTCAGAATGCATTTTGCTGTGAAGATCTGACAGCTGTTTTGCGCCTTCAATAGCTTTTGACGCATCCAACGTGGGAGGCACCATAACCATAGCAAGGCTTTCCTTAAACTGCAAAGCAGCGGTTTCCTTGATATATTCGAAAATAGCTGACAAAAGTTTTCTGTCAGAAATTAAAGCATCAATCTTAACTTCAACGCTTCCGGCAAAGTCGTTGAAAACTTTTTTATGCTTCTCAAGGGCAAGCTTAAATTGTCCTCGAATGGATGCTCCTTGTTCAATATCTTCAAGAAAGGTTTCAAAGCTGGGCAACTTTTTATATTTTATGAGTGATGAAAAAATGTTTAACCCATCTAAAACGAGGGATTTTTCGCCCCAAGGAATAAGCCATAAGGGGTAATGCATTTTAGAAACGAACATGATTTTTTCCGAAGCTTCCAAAAAACCAAGCTTTCTGCGTTTCGCTTCTGCCGAAAGAAGAACTGCGGCAGTTTCCATGTTACGGGTGAAAGCTTCATTATCATCTGCCTCAACTGCGAAGGGAAGAGTCAAATTAGCTGTAGACATTCTTTTTCACACCGCACTATTTGAAATTTACAATTAAATATAGTTGTTAGTCTTAATGAATCATCTGGAAAAGCGTTTCAATCTCTAGCATGCACATGGCTTTCCTTTAGCGTTTACGTGAATGTTCTTTTTGGTGGTGTTTTGTCAAAGTCTTGATCGTTTGAGTTTATTTCTTTAATCTTGTTCTTTTTCATTGTTCATAGTTTTAATGCATCAATAAAGTCTATTGTATTTATCCACCTCGTCTAAAGCCGAAAGTAAGTTGTCCTAGGTGATGGTGAGTTTGTTAATGATTACGTAGGGGTTGACGCTGTTAGGAAGTGTCTTACATCTTTTTCTTAGCTTAAGGAAACTGGGGAATCGCGGCTTTTTGAAGCCTTAGTAACAGACTTAAATATTTAGAATTGATACGGTTATGTCAAGGGAAGAAGGGTACACAGTGACCCGAGAAGAAGAGGAACAACGTCTGCTTAAAAGGTCAAGGGATTTTCTGAAAACTGCTGAATATCAAACAAGTAAAGGCTTTTTCGACCTCGCAACTTTTAGTCTTGAACAAGCGTTGCAGCTTTTTTTGAAGGCAAAACTATTGGCGGAAGGCGTTGACTATCCAAGAACGCACAGTGTCAGGGCTCTCTTGGAAATACTCTCAGACCTGGTTCCAAAAAACAAAGAATCTACTATAAAAGGCATATTGGAAAATTATCTGCTGGAATTGGGCATGCTGGAAGACGCTTACATAACATCTAGGTACGTAATGAGAGAATTCACCAAGCAGGAAGTAGAAAAGCTAGCGAAGGCAGTTAAAGAGATTATGAAAAATGTCACATGAAATAATAGTAAAAACCGCGCTGAAAAGGCAGGAAGC
The DNA here is from genome assembly GCA_964489195.1 of uncultured Candidatus Bathyarchaeia archaeon. Taxonomy (GTDB): domain Archaea; phylum Thermoproteota; class Bathyarchaeia; order Bathyarchaeales; family Bathycorpusculaceae; genus CAZAXN01. The sequence goes on along the minus strand of CAZAXN010000012.1, from coordinate 721 downwards.
CTTCAGAAACCTAGAGAAACACCTAAAAACCATCAAAGAAACAATTAACAAACTTGATCCAGAAGCAGAAACCTTTATGTTCGGTTCAGTTGCAGAGAAAAAGCACAACTATTCAAGCGACGTAGATATCCTCATAATTACAAAGCTGGATCCAGCAAAGGTTCATTCTGAACTTTGGAAAGCTGGAATAAGAGACCCATTTGAAATTCATGTGCACTCGCCAGAAAAAGCGACTTTTTTCAAAGCAAGAACCAAGCTTGTAAAAATATAGCTGAAGCCGCTGTCCTCGCTATAGCTCGAATGCACAGCATCTGTGAGTTTTTGATTTTATGAATGCAACTCATCTAGCAGTTGTCTGGTTGCTTCTCTTATGGCTTGTTATGCGTTGTGTTTAGTTTTGCGTTTTTTGTCTTCGGTCGAGCTGTTGCGTTTGCCAATTGGCTTGACTGTGGCAGGGGTCGCTAGGGCTTTTGGGTTGGCTTATGCGTTTTTCTGAGGTTGTTCTGCCTTTTCCGGGCGGTTTGGAGAATATACCATAGTTTTTTGTGTGAGATGTCCAAAGTGTAAGTGGGTTATTTAGTAAACCTTTTGTTATGTTGGATTTTAGCGGTGAAAAAACCGGACTTGTGAATGTTTGTCACTATTGTAATAATGTTTTGGGCTGTGCTGTCGTGTGCGCAAGGGTTATTAAGGAGTATTTACTCCTTTCCTTACCTAGGGT
>CAZAXN010000011.1:0-41835 GCA_964489195.1 uncultured Candidatus Bathyarchaeia archaeon | reverse complement strand
CTTTTAATCAAGTTTTGTGGAGCTAAACCTTTTGCTGAATTGTATTCGCCTTCTTTTCCAGATTATGTTTCTGTGAATTCAAAAGGCATTTGCCACATGCCCCATTACGAGTTTTATGCTGCATCTATGGAGAAAAATGATTTTATTATAATGACTGGTGACACGCAGCCTTCTTTTGATGATGTTGTTGCACATTATATGGTTTGTAGTGAGATTCTGGATTTTGTTCAGAAGAACCGATGCAATTTTCTCGTAACCATTGGCGGTGTGCCAATAACCGAAGAGAAAGCTCAGGTTTATGTTGCGGCAACGTCGCCGCGGCTTGCTCGTGAGTTTATGGAAAAAGGCGCAGTAATCTACAGCAAAGGACGAATTGTTGGCGCTACAGGCTTAATGCTTGGATTAGCAAAAGAGCGTGATTTGGAGGGAATTTGTCTGCTTGGTGCAACAACAGGTTTGAAAGCGGATCGCGGGGCAGGGTTTTCTGTATTCAAGTTTCTAATGAAAGCTTTGGGAAATGAAATAAAGGAAGGGTTATAAGATAAAAAGCCTTATTTTGAGCAATTGACAAGGTGAAATGTATGACTGAGAAAGAACAGAAGAACAAAAAAGCAATGTTAAACACAGACTCAAAGTTATGGAAGACTCTTCTGATAGTGTTGGCTGCAGTTCTAATGTTTGCTGGGCCAACCTACCTGGTTTATGCATTCAATAATATTCTTGATATCAACTATTTTGTTTCAGTAGGCTCTGGTTTTGCCCTTTTCATAATTGGTTTAGTGCTTTTGCTATATTTGATTAGGAAGGGCGTCATTTCTTAGGCGCAAAGACTTTTTTGCCTCAGATACCCCAGGGAGCATCATCTTTTCAGGCTGGATTTGTTCTTCATCGGCAACTATAAAATGTTTATAGGCTTTGTTAAAAGTTGTTCGGTTCGAATTAAGTCAGAAAAGCATATAAAATATGCTGGAAGATATAATAATTATGCAGGAAGATAAAGGCAAGAAACTTGAAGAAATAATGAAGAGAGGCGAAGAATCAGCTAGAAGAACCACAATAATTCTGGAAAAGGAAGAACGAGAATTTATTGATTCTTTGATACGTGAAGGAAAAGAGCCAGGCATAAAACCCCTAATTTCAAAAATGCTTGACGTTTACAGAAGCATGATGATTTATGATTGGCGTTTTCCAGGCGAGTATTACTGTGGCATAAGCCGCATCGCCTTCGTAAACTTGGAACTCATTAACATCCTCATTCAATATGCTCCAAAGGAGGAATGGCGTGAAATGGGCAGAAAAATGGGTGATGCTGCCAAAGTCTCTATGGAGGCAACCCTTAACATTCAAACTACAAACCGTGAAAAGTGGCAAGAGGTTTTTAAACGTTTACGAGTGCAAGGATTTGGCGATTTCTATTTGAAAGACAAGTACATTCTGATAAAAACACCATTTATTAGTGAAACTGATATTTGGGCTGGTTTTCTAGAAGGTTTATTAGATGTGGAATTAAATGTGAAAACTTCTAATCCTCCATTTGTTTTCGAAATCAAAGGGTCTACGATAAATGAATAGCTATTTTAACTAACCAAAAATTTTACATGAAAGATTACGATTTGAAAACTTGGAGTGAAATTAATTGTCTCAATTACATGAAGCAATGCTCTACGAGAAATTGGATAAAGGCAGAATTAAGTGTAACTTGTGCGCTAGAAGATGCACCATAAATGATGGTGGGACAGGTTTCTGTCTTGTTAGAAAAAATGAAGGTGGAATCCTCTTCTCACTAGTCTATTCTAAAGCGATTTCTGTATGTGTAGATCCTATTGAAAAGAAGCCGCTTTCACATTTCAATCCAGGAGCCTTGGTCATGTCTGTTGCTACAATTGGCTGCAATTTTCGCTGTCAATTTTGTGATAATTGGATGATAAGTCAAGAAAAGAAAATAACTGGTAAGGATTTTCCCCCTGAAGCTGTTGTTAAGGCTGCAAAAGAAAATAATTGTCAAGGAATAAGTTACACGTATACTGAACCAACAATATTCTTTGAATATGCCTATGATACAGCCAAGCTTGCCCATCAAGTGGGTTTTTTCAACACTTTTGTAACTAATGGTTACATGACGCCTGAAGCAGTGAAGATCATAGCGCCATATTTAGATGCGGCAACTGTGGACTTTAAAGGAGGTGCGAATCCAGAGTTTTACAAGAGCTTCTCTTCTGTTCCTTCTGTTGAACCAATTTATGAGGCCTTAAAGGAAATGAGAAGGAATGCCATTCATGTGGAAATTACAAATTTGGTTATACCGAAAATAAGTGACTCAATTGACAGAATCAGAGAGCTTGCCGCTTGGATAAGGGATAATCTTGGCAAAAATGTGCCTTTTCATCTGCTGCGTTTTCATCCAGATTATCAATTGACAACGGTTTCATCCACTCCAATTGAAACTTTGGAGAAAGCTTACGCTGTGGCAAAGAATGAGGGGTTAAACTATGTTTACATCGGCAATGTGCCTGGGCATCCATCTGAAAACACCTATTGTCCTAACTGCAACGAGTTATTGGTTAAGCGCTACAGTTTTGAAATTGCAAGATGGAACTTGACTAAAGACATGTGTTGCCCAGTATGTGGACAAGCAATTCCAATAAAGGGCAAATTGCATCCAAGTGGATATAGCTATCCTTATGCTTTGTTTTAGTTTATAGGCAAGTTTAAGTGTTTGCATGCGTGCAACAGTGCTAGACCAACGCTATATTAAGAGTCAAACATTTTGGGGTGTTTGTTTTTTAACGTGTGTTTGCGTTATTTATTATTGGAATTAGCATGTGGAAGTTTCTGCGGTCTGATGCTTTGGCCGTGTTGCATAATGAGAGGGTTCAAGCGAGTTTACCCAGATATTTCGCTGTTATGCAGAATGAAAAACCAGCGAAATTTGTAATTGCCAAAATGGTTCCTGCTTATTTCAAGGAAGGCGATTCTTTAGAAGAGCTTTGGCAAATGCATGCTGCTTTGACGCAGGAATTTTGCAAAATTGAAAGAGAGGTTGATGCTAAACGGAAAAGTCTGCAAGAAATGTCCATTCCAGAAAAATCTTATTTAGATTTAAAAATAGAAATTGCAAGTAGAATTCTTTCCAATTGTCATTTTTGCGCACGAAGATGCGGGGTTAATAGGCTTGAGGGTGAATTTGGGTTCTGCAAGTGTGGCAAAGAAATAACTGTGTCAAGCATTTTTGAGCATATGGGCGAAGAACCAGAGCTTGTACCTTCTGGAACAATCTTCACTATGGGCTGTACTATGCGGTGTAGGCATTGTCAAAATTGGACAATTTCTCAATGGATTGAGGAGGGCGGGGTTTACAAACCAGAAAGCTTGAGTAAAGAAGTTGAGCGCCTGCGTTTAAGCGGTTGTAGAAATGCAAATCTTGTAGGCGGAGAGCCGACACCATGGCTTCAGCAGTGGCTTAAAACCTTTAAGCATGTAAATGTGAACATTCCCATTGTTTGGAACTCGAATACTTATTACAGTCCAGAAACTTCTCAATTGTTAGCTGGATTTGCTGATGTTTATCTATTGGATTTTAAGTATGGACCAAACGGATGCGCTGAAAAAATTTCTGAGGCGCCAAACTATTGGGATGTGTGTACACGTAATCATTTGGAAGCCAAAAAACATGGTGAACTTGTAATACGCATACTAGTTTTGCCGAATCATCTTGAATGCTGCACAAAACCTATTATGAATTGGATAGCTGAGAATCTGGGTACGGAGACAAGAGTTAATGTGATGTTTCAGTATAGACCCGAATGGCGAGCATACGAGATTCAAGAATTACGTCGAAGGCTTACTAACAGTGAAATGGAAAAAGCTATGAGGCTTGCTGAAGAGGCCAAGTTAACAAATTTTATAACGTAAATTTCCTAGTGAACAGGCGAAACCTATTTCTCAAGGGTTTCCACTTCTAAAGTGTGATAGAGTGATTAGTGATGCCGTATTGTCCAGAGTGTGGTGGCGAAATGCAATATATGATAGCTACTAAGCATTATGTCTGTAAAAGCTGCGGGCTTTCTGTAACGCAACAAGAACTTATGGAACTTCGCGAGAAACTTCGACCTTCATTTGAAAGCGAGGAAGACGAACAGGAGAAACGGAAAAAAGAATATTTGAAATGGTGGCTTACTAAGAAAAAATAGGTGAAACCTGCGACTTTTTAGACGGTAAGTTAGCAAATAGCATAAAAAGATAAAGCAACTTTCTTTTAATGTTAGCGAAAGTGAAAAATTATGAACTCACAGATGGAAATAATTTGCATAGGAAATGAACTATTAATTGGAAAAACATTGAATACAAACGCCCATTGGCTGGCTAAGCGTGCAACTTCTTTGGGTATGATTGTAAAACGAATAACTATTGTAAGTGATGATGTAGATGAAATTGCAAACGTGTTGAAAGAAGCATTGCAGCGTAATCCCCATTTTATAATAACTACTGGAGGACTAGGACCGACATTCGATGACAAAACATTAGCGGGTATAGCCAAAGCTTTAAACTGCAAGTTAGAATTAAATGACGCTGCTTTGGCGATGGTTAAGGAGAAGTATGAGGCTTATTTTAAAGCAGGAAAATTGGAGAAGGTTGAATTAACGCCGTATAGAGTTAAGATGGCTACACTTCCTGAGGGTGCGGAACCGTTGCCAAACCCTGTTGGCACGGCGCCTGCGGTGAAGATTATAGTTGATGGGATAATTTTGCTAGCGCTGCCTGGTGTTCCTTCTGAGATGGAAGCTATTTTTGAAAGTTCTGTTGTAAATTTGCTTAAGAAAGAGACTGGAAATGTCGTGTTTTTTGAAACAAGTATATACGCGGATAACATTATGGAATCTGTTTTAGCTCCTTTAATAGACAAAGTGATGCGTGACAATCCGCATGTTTACATTAAATCGCATCCTAGAGGTGAAGAGAAAAAACCACATATAGAACTTCATTTCTCAACCACTGCAAAAAACTCTGTGAGTGCCAAAAAAACCATAGGAAAAGTCATAGTCGAACTGTCAGAATTGATAGAGAAAACGGGCGGAAAAATTAAGTTGCAGAAAAACCGAGTAATGACTTGACCAAGTCATGGTTTGCGACTATTGATTTGCAATTCATAAATTCCATAAGAGCGGTCTGCAGCAAAGTTCTGTATGAAAAAATCGAAGAAAATTCTATTGTTATCAGTTTTGTTAATGCTCTTTTACCTGACTCCATATTCTAGTTCACAAAATTCCAGTGTCTCCTATGAAATTTTAAATCATACTGATGGTACAAAACATTATAGGCTTAATGTTGTTGTTCAAGAGTCGCTTTATGATTATTATCGTGAGCGGACTCATGTGTTAAGCTCGAATAATGATTTTGCCAAGTTTGTCACGCCTTATGCTTTAAAACCAATTGCTGACAAGCTTTGGGAAATTTACGTGGATGATGAAGAATTTTCAAATGCAGTATTGATGATCGTGCATCAGATCCCTTATGAAGCAACTGCCCAACCAAAATATCCAGTTGAAACAATAGTAGACAATAATGGAGACTGCGACATCTTTTCTTATGTTGCAGCCTCTATCATAAAAGCTGGAGGATTAAATGTCGCGCTTCTATATTATGAGAATGAGACACACATGAATATTGGTGTCAATCTTTCTCATGCACCAAATGATGTGAGAGGGCAGGTGTATTATGTTACTTACAATGGTGTTCGGTATTATATAGCTGAAACCACTGGGGGAGATTGGCAGAATGGATGGCGAGTTGGTGAATGCCCAGAGGAATTAAGAAATGCTTATGTGCAGATAATTACTCTCGAGAATTCCGATCAGTCAACTTTTGGACAAGTGTCTGCAAGCTGCAAAACCTTATTATCTTCAGCTATATCCTTGACAATTTCACCTAAGTATCTCATGCAGGGCGGCAGCGTCGCATTTTCTGGTCAACTTTCGCCGAATCTGCAAAACGAAACAATTACTCTTTACCTTAAAGCGAATAATTCTCCATGGATTATTTTAGACAAGATCAAAACAAAAAGTGATGGAAATTTTGTTTATGTTTGGAATACGGATGTAGCTGGTGTATGTTATGTTCGTGCAAGTTGGTCAGGAAATGAAGATTATGCTGGCACTGACAGTCCAGCTCAAACTTTGACAATTTTATCCGTGTTCTTTGTTGTTCTGTTTGGTTTAACCTTGATTTTGGCTTGCGGAGGCATACTTATTTTTTTTATATCCAGACGATCTCGTCCAGCAATTCAAGAACCACAAGCGCCCGAAGTCCCTCACATTTAAGAAAAAGCTTTTAGTTTATATTGAACTTGAACACTTTAACTATCATTCCCTACTCAAGAATAGGGATGGTTAAAGAATGTTTATAGTCTTTATTGTAGGAACTGCAGGTTCTGGGAAGTCTCTGTTAACAGCAGCTTTTAGTGAATGGTTGAAGATGTCCAAGCAAGATGTTTCAATAGTGAATCTTGATCCAGGAGTTTTGGCACTTCCATACTCGCCAGATGTTGATATTCGTGATTATGTGAATGTGGGAGAGTTAATGGAAAAATATAGTTTAGGGCCGAATGGTGCATTGATAATGGCTGCTGATTTAATTGCAGACCAGATTGAGCAAATCTCCAAAGAAGTTGAGGAATTAAAATCTGACATTGTGCTGGTGGATACAACAGGACAAATGGAATTGTTTGCTTTTCGTGCAAGCGGTCCCTATATTGCGAGTGAGCTTACAAGGGAACCAAAATCCATAGTTTATTTATTTGATGCTGTTTTTTCAGCGAATCCGCTTAATTATGTTTCAAATCTTTTTCTTTCTGCAGCAATTCAGAACCGCTTTCTTTTGCCCCAAGTGCATTTACTTTCGAAATGTGACTTGCTTCCCAAAACGGAAATTGACAAAATTGTAGATTGGTCAGCTAACCCGAAGGCTTTAGAACTTTCCATTGAGGAGAAACTTGAAGGAACTAAACGCTTGCTAAGTAGAAACATGTTGTTGGCAATGTACAAACTTGGCCTGAGGTTTCTGCTCATTCCAGTTTCAGCTAAGACAAATGATGGAATGATAAACTTTAACATGGCTTTGGAACGTATTCTTAATGAAGGAGAAAAGTACACATACTAAAAAATATTTCAACAATCATCAAGAAGTGTCCAAGCCGCAGCTAATGTGCCGTACTCTGCTTCTTTGATGTTGTCGCTACTTACAATAACTATAGCATCATTTTCCTCTGGTTTCAGACGCTTAACTATTTGGTTTGTTGCTTTTGGGTAATCTTCAGCCATATTGTTGCTCACTGAAGGAATTATTAGGCGTCCCTCTCTGAAAATGATCGTGATTGCACCCTTTGCACCAACTCTTACAGCGGCATCCCGTTGCTCTACGCCAGATTTAATTTTGTATCCGCCTTTTTTGATTAGAATTGCAGAATTGTATTCCGCTAGAGTCAATTCATTCTTTCCAATTTCGGCTCTTTTTAGAATTTTTTTGCACTCTTTCAGAAGTTTTAAACCTTCACTTGTTAATGTGCATCCAACCTTTGATGTTTCAATTAAACCTGCATCTTTTAATCGCTCCAAGATAGTGCGTATGGCACCTTCGCCTACGTTAAGACTTTCAGCTAACTTGCTTCGCCCAATCTTTTTTTCAGCTATAATCTCTATTGCATGGAGCATGTGAAACAACGAAAATGATGGTAATGGTCCTGGAGCTTTTTCGCTTGAGAGCTTTTCTAGAAATCGTTTGAATTGATAGGGCATAGATTTTCACAATTATAATTTAAAGGTCATTGATTATTAAACTATTATCAATGTGGAAGATGCGTCAATTCGAATATTAATTTCAGAATTTGTTTTTTCTAGAGTAGTATTCCCTGACTACGCCTGCTGTCAAAGCGACTAGACCAACTGCTAGTAAGTATATGAGAGGATAAACGAATATTGAAAGCAAGTTTTCGTAGGTAACTCCAGTCGGCAATTTTGGAGTGAAAAACAATGAAATCCAAACTATAACAAAAGTTGCGATGCACCCTATCCCAAGTCCAACTGCAAGCCCATGAACAAAGTTGCTTTCGCCACCACTGTGGCTCTCTGTGATATAGTTATCTTGTCTTCTCTGTTCCTCATTAGCCGCATAATTTTCTTGTGTTTTCTCTTGTCCAATTTCCTTTTCATCTTGGGCGTCTCCGTATAGAATGTGTCATTTTGTGCATTTTCCTGTGTTTCTTCATGATTAACCATCGTGCTTGCACCTTACTTGCTTCCGTTTGTTATAATGAATTAATAAGACTATTCAATTCTGCATTCTGATTTCTAATAAAAATTTAAAATACCAAATCGTAAGAAAGCCATTTTGAAGCAGGTCAACATGTAACACTAGGAAAATTGAAACTTGCCATTAATAAGAGCAGTTGTGTGCGAACCATTTTTGCCAAAAACTTCTACCGTAGGGCTTGAAATCAGAAAATCCGTATGATTCTTAGATTTGTTCTTTCCACCAGGCATGTCAGAATTGTTGCCGAAGGCTATGTGAATTGTGCCCATAATTTTCTCTGCTTCCAGAAATTCTTCAACAAATCTTGCCTTCTCATTTATCCCGAAGGCAAATTCGCCAACAATATTGGCTGACTTGTCAGTTCCTAATGACTCTCTAACCCTTTCTAAAACACATTTTTCGTCGCAGAAAGAATCTGTTATTTTACCATTTTGAACTAATAATGTAATAGGAGATTTGATAGGTCCTATCCCGCCTACTGCCATGTCACAAACCACTTTACCTTTTAAAGAATTTTCCACTGGAGCAACTATCACTTCGCCTGTTGGAAGATTCATCCACTTCATTGTTTTCCAGTCAATCATTGTGTCTGTGAAGAATGGTCTTCCTTCAACGCTTAAGGAAACATTTGTTCCTGCGGGATTCGAAATTTCCACTTTTATTGCATTGGTTAATTTTTCAATCAAGTTCTTGGCAAAACCTTGCATCCTTCTATGTTCTTCAGCTGCTAATGCCAAAGCTCCTTTCGTAAGCATGTCTAAAGTAACACCTGGACAATGCCCCAAACGTGCTTTATGATTTTGCGTTTCCATCTTGATGAGTTTAATTCTGAATGGCGTTTCTTCTCGTGTTCCACGCAAAAGGTTAATGTAAATATCTATTTTCTTTTTAGTTAGAATTCGGACAAGATTCTGTGGAATTTCTTTTCTAAAAACTTTCCTGCTTGCCTTTAGTTTCACTAAATGCGTTTGTAGACCAAGTTTTACGGCGCCTGCTTCGAAGGCTTTTCCAATATTTGCCTTCTCAGGGTCGCAAAAAATGGCGATGTTTTCGCCTTTTTTGGCTTCTAAAACGTGTTTTAAAGCGTTTTTTGCTGCTTCTGCGGCATCCATTTTTAAGATCAGCTCATTGCTGCTTAGCATTGAACTAAATGATAAAGTTTTGCACTTAGCTTAACATGTAAAATGAGGCGTTGTTAATTTTATGTTTTATCCCTACACATCTTAGACGCAATATAAATTGGAATTAGGAGCAACGCAAAAAATCCTAAAATTTTGAAATAACTTGTGTAATCATTTCGTGCTATAAACAGATATGTAGGCGCAAGATTTGCTATTCTGCCAATCATTAAGTCAACTTCCATCATGACCAAAATACTTGCATGATATTTTCTTTCAAAAGAATCGCCGTAATGTGCAAACCATGAAAGGGAAAAAGCACTTGCGAACCCTGAGAGAATGGACAGCGCAATTATTTGATACATCGAAGATGAATATGCTATTGCAAAATACCAGATGGCATTTAACATTGCCCCTATCGCAGCATATTTCACGCGTGTCAACTTGATGTCAGAAAGCCAATTAACTAAAAAAGTCAAGGCAGTTATTGTAATTGCGCTGAAACTATATACAAATCCCATGTAAAGCACGTTTCCAGATAATGTGTAAACAAAGAATGGGTAAGCAATCCAGTAGCTTTCAACAAACCCCAAGAAAATGAACGTTATTGAAAAAATTGTGAATTTTCTACTGGCTGGAATTTGGAATCTACAAGCTTCGTATCTAAACTGTATTTTTATGGATAAGAGAAATGCCACAAAATAAAAAACAATGACTGTTACGAATAAGTGTGCAAAACTGAAGCTTTGTATTATGAAGCCACCGGCTGCGGGTCCGATTATACTTGCAAGAGATGGAATCACTGAAGAAAAGAGGCTTATGGTCCGCGCTCGCATCTTTGTTTCGCTTAGTCTGAACTGAAGAAGATTGAAGCTTGGCCAAAAAGTTGCTATGCTTAGTCCATATGCTAACCCTAGAATTATTGGGTGTTTAACGAGCATTAAGGCTATGTAGAAAAGCATTGTAGAAAACACTCCGAAGCTGATTATTCTCTCAAAATTTCTGATTGTTCTCAGCAGAGTCAGTGGCAATAAGCCTATAATTATGAATGTAATGAACAAAATTATTACTATTTCTGGAACACTTAACCCCAAGTCTCTAAGATAGATTGTTATGAACGTTCCTGAAAGGCTGCTTGCGAGAAAAAAGATGCTGGTGAACAAAGCCAACATTCTCAAAGATTTGAATTGCACCACTTATTACCTCAAATATGAACAATTCAACAGAAAAGACACTGAAGAGTACCTTATTTTAAGCTGCATATAGAGTACATTATCAATTAGTATGTTTTTATTTTGCCTTTTGCTAGCTCCATGCAGAAATCGTATATGTTTTCAAGTCTATAGTCAAGAACTTCACTTATCTTCCGTCTAGCTTTCTCCAAAGAGTTATTGCCCTTCATTATCACTTGTGCCGCAGCAACAGTTGGCTTATCTATAGGACTGCCTATTTTGCTTAGCAGCCAAATGTAGACCTCTTCAACTTCTGGCACTTCTTCATATACATGTTGAGCTATTTTGTATGTTAGCACATTGTAGATTTTTCCTACGTGGCTAACTGGGTTCTTGCCCGCTGCTGCTTCTGAACAGAATGGTCTGTTCAAAGAGATTAAGCCATTAACGCGGTTTCCTCTTCCAACTTGTCCAGAATCACCACTATCTGCGCTTGTGCCTAAAACTGTCAAGTATAAGCCTCCTAACCCTCTTCCTGGGGCATCTAACGTGTTCAACTGTACGTTAACATTTTCAAAACTCGTATTTGCCTTTACAAATTTATTGATTTCTTCGAGGATTTTTGCTTTTTTCTCAAAATAGTCTTCCTCGTCATGTATGTAGCGATCTACAAACGCCATTGAAACTGTCAGATGCAGACTGTTGTTGGTTCTGAAACCCATCACTTTTATATCTTCGCCAGATTCAGGAAATTGCTGCTTAAAACTTTTAGAGTTTAAATATTGTTCAGTACCGAAAACTATTTTTTCTGTTCTGGTCATAGGTGCATAGCCAACTGCAGCTGAGGTATCATTAGCGCCTAGGACTTTTCCTTCTCTTTTGAATATGTCTACAAGACCCGCTGAACCTGGTTTCAATTCAACTTGATATTTTACATGTTTTTCCGGGTCTATAAATCTCATGTTTTCTCTAAACCATTGCTTAGCAACATTCACTGCTATTTCGCCAACATCTATTTTTGAACCATTGAACTCTGATGTTGCTCTATCACCAAATACGAAGAGCATCGGTTGTTTAACAATACCTCCTCCGAATTTTGGTGTCGCTTCTCCAGCCACAAGCAGAGACTTATCAACGTTATGATGCAGTATTGATCCGGCTTTTTCTAAATACTCCTCGCCTAGCCTTATAGAAACGTGGTCCATCACTGCATCGCATATATAGTCTGGATGCCCAAGACCTTTTCTTTCGACTATTTCAAGGCATTGCTTTTCAAGCGGAGTTTGCTTCAAATTTTCCACTATTATGTTTCGCACAGTAAGTCGTTCCCTTCCTGAAGTTTTATGGTGTATGCACAACAACAAATATATATTTTACTGTATTATCTCTATAATTGGAAATAACTGGTGGTTATATTTGATAGTAACAGGCACAATGCTTAAAAAACTAAGATTAGAGGCTGGCTTAACCCAAAAGAGTCTAGCAGAGCTTGCTGGTGTATCGCAAGCGCATATCGCGAAAATTGAGACAGGACAGGTTGATCCTAGGCTTTCTACGGTGAACAAGATTATGTCTGTTATTATGGAGGGCAAAAAAATGAAGTGTAAGGATATTATGACTAAAGGAGTGCTATTTGCAAAACCAAACAATACTGTTCTTAAAGTTAGCGAAGTTATGGTGCGACATGCTATCTCTCAAATGCCAGTTTTGAATGGAAATAAAGTCATAGGAACAATTACTGAGGAAGGTATCATCAGTAATCTCAGCGTAAACATAGCTGAACAAAAGGTAAAAAATATAATGGGTTCACCTCTACCCACATTTTCCGAAGAAACACCAGTTGACAGTATCCGCCCATTGCTTGAAAGGCACCAAGGAGTACTGATAACAAGGGGCAAAGAATTGGTTGGGATAATAACGCGGTCTGATTTGTTGAAAACAATTAGTTAGGTGATGTTGTGCATGTCTTTGAAAGATTTTGAGGAAAGTGCGAAACAGGCTGTTATGCAGTTAAGATTGGCAAAGCCTACTGAAACCCTTATAGTTTATCATGATGATGCTGATGGTTTATGCTCCGTAGCAGTAATAAAGAAGGCGTTGGAACGTGAAGGAATAAGCTTAAAAATGCTTTGCTTGGAAAAAGTTTACAAAGAAATTATCAAAGGCTTACAGTCAAAGACTGGCAAAACAATCTTTTATGTGGATATTGGCTCTTCCCATGCAGATTTAATATCTGAGTATAATGAAGGCAGAAACTTGATTATAATTTTAGACCACCATGATCCAAAACCATCTAAGGATTTAAAAGTGTTTGATTTGAATCTTGAGCATTTTGGGTTTAGAGGTGAAACAGACTTTTCTGGTGCTACATGTTGTTACTTGTTTTCTAAAGTCTTAAATGAGAAAAATTTGGATTTAAGCTATTTGGCATTGGTTGGAAATTGCGAAATACCCAACGGTTTTTCAGGGATAAACAGAGCAGTTTTGGAAGAAGCCTTGAGAAATGGTGCAATTCAACAAAAAGGTAAAAATTTTGAAATAAGCAAATTTAAAATGCGAATTGACGCCTTATTTTCGAAGCTTCAAATTTTGGGTGCTGTGGGTTATTATGAAGGTGGACCTGAACTCGGAGTGAATGCTTGCCTGGAGGGAGTAAGCAAAGAAACTGAGGAGAAAGTCGATGTTTTGGAGGCTAGGCGAAAGGAAGTTAATCGTTTTGTTTTGGGAAGGCTTTATCGTGAAAGGCTGAAGGAGACGGAGCATATTCAGTGGTTTGATGCAGGAGATGCCTATGCTGGCATGGGAACAAAAGTGATAGGACAATTCTGTTCTTTCTTATCTTATCAGACACGGCTAATAAAACCCAACAAGTATATTATGGGATTTGTGAATGTGCCAAAAGAAATTCCAAACTGGGGAATGCTTGAAGAAAGGTTTGTTAAGGCTTCTGTTCGCGCACCTAAGACTGTGCAACAGTTGATTGATGATGGGAAACTTTTGGGCGCTGTGAGTCTTTTGGACAAGGCTTCTGATGGGTTTGGTTTGGCTGATGGTCATCAGTATGCAGCCAGCATTATTGTGCCAAATGACAAGAAACAGACTTTAATAGAGAATGCTGAAAAACTCATGAGCGTACATTAACTGTACCACATGCGTAGATTTGTTGTTTAGAATCCTGCTTTTATTGGATTCTGTGGTTTCATTATTTCTCTTAACACTACTGTTGCATATGAACCTCGATATAAGGTAAAGTTCAGTTGCGCCTTGTGTCTGGAAGGCATACTTAAATCATCAGAGATCTCCTCAAGTGAAAATTTGCTTAGAGGTGATAGGATAGTTCGCAGTTCTCCTCTGGTGCTTATTTCTGGCATGTTTTTTATTTTAAAATCATCTAAGCGGATTCCTTCTTCGTTAAGTATTCGTTTTTCCACTTCTCCCTGAATGCCTTGTGAAAGATGCTGTTTGAAGCCAATGAGAGGAAGTGCCAAGCGCATTTTTCCAACCTTTAATGCATTGTTTATCTCTTTAAGTGTGTCAACACTTGCCATTCGATGTATTGTCAACATTGGCAGTCCAGAACGTTCAACATTTACAACGTAATCGCCAAATTCAGCCCTGTTCAATGGAATTTTACTTTCAATTCTTTTGCTCAGAAACTTGTTAAATAGGTAGGCTTGGTAGGCTTGTGTGAAAAGCTCTCGTAATTTTATCGGTAACCTTCTAAAGGCGCCAATATAATCGTCTGGTCTTCGGGCTAAATGCTTGAGCATTAACCGTTCATAACGTAGCTGCTTGGGAAAGATTTTCAACGCTTTTTTGAAATCTTTTGTGGTCCGCAACTGCTTTCGAGCCTGTGCAGAGTCTGGATGTTCATAATGGCTTGGTTTAGCCAAAAAGAGTATTGTAGCTTTTTTAAAATGACCTTGAATCAATGCTTTTCCAACGAGATGCGTTATTGGGCGGGTTGTGCCGAAACGTTGGTGACCAAAAAAATTTGGAAATCCACCTATTTGATTTAATTCTTCAATGATTTTTGTTATTCTTTTTTTGACTGTAGATTTAGAGTGTTTTATTGCTCTGATTGTTATTTCAAATTGGTTTCCCAAAAGGTAATATGATGAAAGTTTATGCCTTAAATATCCTATTGGATAGATTTCCATATCCTTTATCTTAACTTCATGAATATTCTCCAATGTTATATTTTCAATTGTTACATGTTGAGCAGTAATTGCTTTAGCATCTTTTATGCCAGCAATTTGAATCTGCCGAGTGCTTATGCCTAACTGTTCAGAAATCATTCTGATTGCTTGAAAATTATCCCAATTATGCTTAACAAAAATGCACATTAAATAGCGGTCTCTCAACGAGGAGGAACCTAGACATTGATGCCCTTTTGTATGCTTGTTAACTTCTGCTTTTGAACCGTCGACCAGAACTTCTTCAACAATAAAATCTTCAACGAAATGCTTGATTACTCCGCCTATGCCAGAAGATTTTGTAGCAAACAGTTCCATGCCTAGCAGCTTATCTATTTTTGGAACTAACAAATTCTTTACATCCTTTCATCAAAAAAGAGGAAGATTGCCTGTTATTTTATCTACCTTTTCAACAGGAGCTGGTCCAATGCCAAGACATGTTATTGTTCCTGGAGGGACTTCTGTAAGTCCTCGATCAACTATTAAGCTACTTGGAAGTGCCAACTCTTTAGCCTGTTTTTCCAATTCTAACAATTGTTTTTCATTTTTTACTTTAACTGCTATTTTGCATTGTCCCTCACTTATCCAAGCATTCCACCATGCTTTATGACGTTTTTGCGCTTCTTCTGCTGCAGAAACTGCGGCATGTCCAGCTTGAGCTGCAATTTTTCCCTTACTTAATTTTAAGTCGGAGCGGAAAACGATAACTTGCTTATAGCGGAACTCACTCATGTTTTCTTCAACCACTCTCATAATCTAGTCTTAACGGACTTTAAGGTTAATAGTGTCTTTAACATTAGCTTTTAAGGATTTCAGGTAAGCAAAAGAATGAAAAAAGTGTTATTGCCGCCAAAATCCGAGGAGACCGTAAAGTATGAATAAAAGCTTTCCCTTGGAAGTCCAAATCATTAACCGCAGTCAAGCTTTCACTTAAACCTGTTCTTGCACAAAGACTAATAATGGCCTCAAGTTTCTCATCAGATAAAACATTTAGTATTTTCCTAATTCGAAGCATAATATTCATGTCAAAACCTAGAATTTTCATAAAACATCTCTGATACAAACTTAAAAAATTAGCAGAAAAATCATTTTTCAGCAAAGACTTGCAAGCGATTTCTGCTGCTATTCTAGCACTTGTCATACCCAGAACTACGCCACCACCTGTTGTCGGCTTTACTTGTGAAGCTGCATCACCCACAGCTATGAATGCATTCGAATATGCTCTTTGAATCGGTCCGCCAAGAGTTAAAACGTGAAAATTTGTCTGCAAAATTTTTGCTGCAAATAGCTTTCTTGAGGCTATAGGATGCTTTACCATAAGTTTATGAAGCAACTCTCTTGGATTTCCTTTTTTTGCAGCCAATCCTAACTTTGCTCTATCATCGCATTTAGGAATGAGCCACGCGTAAAAACTAGGAGCATAATTTTGTCCTAGAAAGACTTCAACCATATCCGTCTCGATGTCTTTGACATTTTCAACTTCTGTTTCTATTCCATTAACAAACATACGATAATTAGGATCAAACAATCCTGCTTGCCTCAAAATTCTTGAAGACATCCCCTCGGCATCCACAACAATCTTCGCTGAAAACTGATGAATTCTTTCTGTTTGTTTAACTTTCACTCCCTTCACAAAGCCGCTTTCAATATTCAACGATTCAACTCGCGAACTTAGTTGATATCTTACACCAAAGTTTTCAGCCATTTTTGCAAGGTATTTATCAAAAAGGGTGCGATTTACCGCGCATGTTACTGGCTGATGAAAACGAACTGAGACACTTCTGCCTTTTGGTGAATGAAAAGTTGCTCCGCAAAAGGTATTTTCAACAATCCCTTTTGGAAGAGGGTATAAACCCAAGTTTTTTAGACCCTTAATGCTTAAATGTCCTGCGCAGTGTGATGGAACACCAATTTCTCCATGTTCCTCAAAAACCCTTACATTTACACCATGTTTTGCCATGTTGAGCGCAGCAAAAGAACCAGTTGGTCCTGCGCCAACAACAATGACATCTGATATTGCATTCATGCATTGCACACGGATGACTTTGCAGGAACAGTTATTTATGATGTAAGCTCGATTCGTCTTTTTCCGCGAGTCATGGAACTTGTGCGTATTTTTCCGCCTATTTCCAAGCGCATAAGCAACTCGTTAAAATCCTTGAAGCCTAAATCTTTAAACTCTTCATTTAAAGCTTCAAAAAGTTCTGCATCAGCCATTGCACCTTTCTTTTTTAAGACTTCCAATATGAAGTAGTTGGCAGGATGAGTTTTCCAAGTTTTAATAGGCAAAGGTTACAGCTCCTAAGCAACCGGTGTTGTTGGTTTTTGAACTTGTCTAGCTTGCTGCATAAAACCCTTATACCATTTCTCCATATCTGGAGTGATTGACGGACCAGTTCTTTTCATTGCTTCTAGAAAATCTGCCATTGTGACTTCATTAGCGTTAACATCTCTTCTTAAAGTGTGCATGGCGGATTCTCTGCAAAGTGCTTCAATGTCAGCGCCTGAGAAATTCTTAGTCATCGCAACTAATTCTGCAAGATTCACGTCTTTAGCTAAAGGCATATTCTTGGTGTAAATCTTGAATATTTGCAAACGACTCTTTTCATCTGGCTCAGGCACATATATCAGCCTATCAAACCTTCCTGGACGAAGAACTGCAGGATCAACAATGTCTGGTCTGTTTGTGGCTGCTATAACTACTATGTCTTCTAGGGCTACGATTCCATCCATCTCAGTTAGCAATTGACTGATAACACGTTCAGACACTCCACTGTCAGCGTAGCCTAATCCTCTACGAGGCACAAGAGAATCTAACTCATCAAAGAATACCACTGAAGGTGCTGCCATTCTGGCTTTTCTGAAAACTTCTCTTATAGCTTTCTCTGATTCGCCAACCCATTTGGAAAATACTTCTGGACCCTTAATTGATATGAAATTAGCTTCACTTTCAGTTGCTACGGCTCTTGCTAGCAATGTTTTGCCGCAGCCTGGTGGTCCATATAGGAGTATTCCTTTTGGCGGTTTTATGCCTAGTTTCTTGAATATCTCTGGGTTTTTGATGGGCCATTCTACTGCTTCCTTAAGTTCTTGTTTGACTCCTTCTAATCCGCCTATATCATCCCAGTGGATCGTTGGCACTTCGATGTATACTTCACGCATAGCTGTTGGTGTTACCTCTTTGTAGGCATTCACAAAATCCTCCATCTTCACTTCCATTTTTTCTAAAACACTTGGAGGTATCCGTTCTTCCTCCAGATTTATCTGAGGCAAATATCTGCGTAAGGCTTTCATTGCTGTTTCACGGGATAAGGCTGCAAGGTCAGCACCTGTATATCCGTGGGTCATTTCAGACAATTTTTTTAGGTCAACATCTTCTGCCAACGGCATTCCTCGAGTGTGAATTTGAAGTATCTCATATCTTCCTTGCTTGTCAGGAACACCTATCTCGATTTCTCTATCAAATCTGCCTGGCCTGCGAAGTGCAGGATCAAGCGCACTTGGTCTGTTTGTTGCACCTATCACTATGACATTTCCTCTGCCAGATAAACCATCCATTAAGGCCAGAAGTTGTGCAACAACACGTCTTTCAACTTCGCCTGTTACTTCTTCTCTTTTAGGTGCTATTGCATCAAGTTCATCAATAAATATTATACTTGGTGCGTTCTGTTGAGCTTGCTGGAAAATTTCTCTAAGCCTAGCTTCAGATTCTCCATAGAATTTACTCATTATTTCAGGTCCATTTATTGAGAAAAAGTTAGCTTCAGACTCATTTGCTACGGCTCTTGCTAGCAATGTTTTGCCGCAGCCTGGCGGTCCATGAAGCAGCACTCCTTTTGGCGGTTCTATACCGAGCCTTTGGAACAGTTCTGGGTGTCTCAGTGGAAGTTCAACCATCTCCCGTACTCTTTGAATTTCCTCATGTAATCCTCCAATGTCCTCATATGTTGTCCGTGGCAGTCCTTTTCCTTCTGGCGCAGGTTCGTTCAAAATTGTCAGTCTTGTTTCTGTGGTGACTTTCACTATGCCATGAGGACGAGTTTTTGTCACAGTAAATGGTATAGCGTGCCCAAGCATCATTACCAATGTCGTGTCCCCTTCAACTAATGTTCTTTCCATAAGACGGTTTTTAACGAAATTCGTGAAGTCTTCATCCACGTTTAGTCGCATGTCCACTGGCGCCAGGGTTAGACTTAGAGCACTCTTCACTTTAGCTGGTCTTACAAGAACATATTCGTTTATGGCTACTCCCGCATTTTTTCGTGTGAACCCATCTATGCGTATCATGTCTCGGTTTTGGTCTTCGCTGTATGCTGGCCATGCGATGGCCGAGGTGGTTCGTTTACCCACTATTTCCACCACATCACCCGCTGATATGCCAAGTTTCTGCATTGTTTTTTGATCTATTCGAGCTATTCCTCTTCCAACGTCTCTCTGTCTCGCATCACCAACACGTAATTGTGTTTCACTCAAACAGAATCCTTCCCATTATTGTCACATAATACGTTTCGAAACAAGATTTCATTCCTATATAAATCCTTTCGTCTTATAGTTAGCATTGTCATTTATTAACTTGATGTATATCCTACGTTTAAAAATTCCTGCAATTGTATATTTTCAATAAAATTCAAAGGTTATCTACTTATTCTACGCACAGTGATTGTCTGCACCTGACTTATTTCGCTTATTCCTTCAAGTTTCCTTTCAAGTTCTTCAAGCACCCCAGTTCTATCTTCTGGAAACTTTATCTGAACTAAAAGAGCATTCAAACCAAAGGCTACTGGTTCTTCTCCATATCCGTAAACTGAAGCAAACTCTGGAAGAGCCTTCTCAATCTCCTTCTTCAAATGTTCAAAATTCACTGTTATATCTGTTGGAAATATTTTATAAACAATAATTACGCTGCCCATTTTTCATTTTTCTCCATTATTATGGGCCGATGAAGCCGCATTTTGGACATTTATATGGACGGCCAAACTTTCTGCATTTTCCACAGCGTCTTATGAGAATCTCTCCACAGTTTGGACAGACAAATTTTGTGGATTCTGTTGCTGGCGGAATGGGTTTGCCGCAGCTTGAACATGTAACCAGCACTATTGTTGCTGTTTTTTCAGCCATTTTCATTCCTCAAAGTTGCTTCAGTAATTGTAAGACCTCCTTATATCTTCTATGTTTCACTTCGCAAGTTTATTATTGCAGTTCTATGCCTATATTTTAGGGATTGTTTTGGGCGTAAACCTTCGAGACCTTGTCCCTAAAACAATTGTTAAGCTTGAGGATTTAAGTGGAAAATCTATAGCTATTGACGCTTACAATGCTTTATACCAATTTTTGGCCATAATTCGTCAGCCTGATGGTACACCATTAAAGGATAACAGTGGAAAGGTCACAAGCCATTTAAGCGGTCTTCTTTATAGAACAAGCAACCTTGTTGAAATGGGAATAAAACCCATTTACGTTTTTGATGGCACGCCTCCCACGCTTAAAGAGGTTGAAATTAAAAGGCGCATGAGAGCCAAAGAAGACGCCTTAGTAAGGTATGAGCAAGCTTTGAAAGAGGGCAAAATTGAAGAAGCACGTATGTACGCACAAGCAACATCCCATTTAAAGGATTACATGGCGGAGGATAGTAAAAAACTTTTAGATTTAATGGGGATTCCTTGGGTTCAAGCGCCTAGTGAAGGAGAGGCTCAAGCGGCACATCTTGTGAAACGTGGTGATGCTGATTACTGTGCAAGTCAAGATTATGATAGCTTACTTTTTGGTGCTCCCAAACTTGTAAGAAACGTCACTATTTCTGGGAGAAGGAAACTTCCAAGTAAGAATGTTTTCATAGAAGTCGTGCCAGAAGTTGTGGAGTTAGATAATGTTCTAAGGGAATGTGGAATAACTCTCGAACAATTAATTGATGTGGGCATTCTCGTTGGGACGGACTTTAATCCAGATGGCGTAAAGGGTTTAGGACCTAAAACTGCCTTAAAACTGATAAAAGAACACGGAAACATAGAGAATGCACTGCTACACCTTAAAAACGTAGAGTTTCCAGCTGAACCGCAAAAAATCAGGGAGATTTTTCTCCATCCCAAAGTGACAGATAACTATAAGATAATGTGGAAAGAACCAGTCATGGAAGACGTAATTGACTTTATCTGCAGGCAAAGGGATTTTTCAGAAGAACGTGTTAGAAAAGCCATAGAAAAAATGCAAGAAGGAACAAAGAAGCTTAAAGGGAAAACAACTTTGGAGAAATGGTTTGGCTGATGGTTCTATAAGTGTTATGACATGAGTTAAACAGAAATCTTTAACTTGGAAGTCCGTTAATAAGGAAAGTCTTCCGAAAAGGTGGAAGATTCATGGAGAAGAATCAAATATTGTTACCAGTTGATGAGTTGCCCACTAAATGGTACAACATAATACCTGATTTGCCTACGCCATTTCCTCCGCCTAAAGAGCCAGAAACCGGTCCTTCCCGCATGGAATTTCTTGGAAAAACAATGGTGCATGAATGTTTAGGGCAAGAGATGTCAACAGAACGCTGGATTCCAATTCCAGAAGAAATAAGGGAATTATACATTCAAGCTGGGCGTCCTCGTCCTCTCTACAGAGCCAAAAAACTAGAGAAATATCTTGGATTCAGAAAGGTAAGGTTGTATTATAAGCGTGAAGACTTGTCACCAACAGGTTCGCATAAAGTCAACACTGCATTAGCTCAAGCGTATTACGCTGCAAAAGAAGGAAAAACAACGTTAGTTACTGAAACTGGAGCTGGACAATGGGGAAGTGCTCTTTCGTATGCAGCCACGCTAATGGGGCTTGATTGCGTAATTTTCTGGGTGCGTGCAGTATATAATTGGAAAGCTGATAGGCGTACATTGATGAAGCTTATGGGAGCTGAAGTATATGCTTCTCCAAGCAAAGAAACAAACATTGGGCAATCTCTTTTGGCTAAAAATTCAGTCCATCCTGGGTCTTTAGGAATTGCTGTTTCTGAAGGCTTAGAGTATGCTGAGACTCATGAAGGAAGTGTCTATTGTTTAGGCTCTGTTCTTAACCATGTTCTAATACACCAGTCAATTATTGGGTTGGAGACAATAAAACAATTTGAAGTTATTGATGATAATCCTGATTTGATAATTGGCTGCCTAGGCGGCGGTTCAAACTTTGGCGGAATAGCCCTACCTTTCGTTGGCGAGGTTCTGCATAAAAAACGTGAATGCAGTTTCTTAGCAGCACAGTCTGAAGCTGCACCAAACCTTGTTAAGGGCGAATACCGCTATGATTTCGGCGATGTAGCAGAGCACACGCCTTTGCTCAAAATGTATACGCTTGGGCATAAGACTGACATGGTGCCAATAAAAGCTGATGGTCTCCGTTATCATGCAGCAGCACCATTGATTAGTGCACTGCGGCATCATAACATTGTAAAGGCCGTGGCATATCCGGCAAATGAGAAAGCAATTTTCGAAGCTGCCAGAATCTTTATGCAAACTGAAGGATGGCTTATTGCCCCTGAGTCAAGCTATGCAGTGCGAGCGGGAATAGATGAAGCTTTAAAAGCAGAAAGGGCAGGCGAAGAAAAAGTCATATGTATGAACATAAGTGGTCATGGTTTCCTAGATTTGCAAGCTTATAAAGAAAAACTTTCCATAGAATAGTTCTTAAATAACATGTCCATGTCGTCCAGTTAATGGAACAAATGCTACTCCGCCAAGGTTCTCTTCGCTAATTTTCCCATTTGCTTTTTTCGTGATTTTCATGAGGTTTTGAAAAAGTGAAA
This sequence comes from uncultured Candidatus Bathyarchaeia archaeon, assembly GCA_964489195.1. Taxonomy (GTDB): domain Archaea; phylum Thermoproteota; class Bathyarchaeia; order Bathyarchaeales; family Bathycorpusculaceae; genus CAZAXN01. Next base: position 19,268 of record CAZAXN010000011.1, on the reverse strand, counting down.
TGCTTCCCACGGGAATAAGCATAATTCCATTAGGTTTCAATTGTTCAATTAATGGTTTCGGGACATCTGGCGCTGCGGCGGTTACAAGAATCCTATCGTAAGGAGCTTTTTCAGAATATCCTAAAGAACCATCGGCACAAATTATTGTAACGCGATCGCCATAACCTGCCTTCATGATGTTTTTCCGTGCAAACTCTGCCAGATCTTGAACAATTTCTATGGTATAGACGTGACCCCACTCACTTCTAGAGGCATTGCTAGGGGCGATTATCTCTGCTATTGTGGCCGCGTGCCATCCGCATCCTGCCCCTACTTCTAACACTTTGTTGCCGACTTCCAATTGTAGGGCTTCATTCATTATTGAAACCATGTTTCGCCTAGCTCAGCGTTACAGCTGAAGGCTATGTGGCGCTGAAACTGTTTGCCCAAAACCGATTGGAAGTGGGGTGTCCACAGTGCTATATGATTGCATGTTTTCGGGTAGGAATTTTGAACGTGGCACGGAGCGTATTGCTTCGATAACCTTTGGTGTGCGGAGAATCCTTTCCTTTATTAGATTCTCAACGAGTCTTTCCCATTCTTTCTTTTCCAACCGAAGCACCTTGTAAAATAATTGCAAAGTAAGCTATTAACGTATTTGGCATTTTGACGAAGACAAGTGCTAAAAAGATTATTTTACAGTTACAGATTTCGCCAAGTTTCTCGGCATGTCTGGGTTATGACCTCTTTCAACAGCCATGTAATATGCCAAAAGCTGCAATGGGACAACAAATGGTATTGGCGATAAAACTTCAGGGATGCCTTTAGGCACTTCAATATAGTCATCGCTTAGTCTTTTAATTTCTTCATCATCTTCTTCTATAACTGAAATTATTGAGGCCCCTCTTGCCTTCATTTCCATAATATTACCTATTACAGTCTTGTGTGTCTCATCTTTAGGGCAGATGAATACAACTGGAAAATCTTTCTCTATCAAGCTGATTGGTCCATGTTTACTTTCTCCTGCTGGAAAAGCAATGGCTGGTACGTAGGCAATTTCCATGAGTTTAAGTCTTCCTTCATAAGCGGTGGCTGTGCTTATTCCACGCCCCAGAAAGAAGAAAGTTTCTGCGTCCTTGTATTTTTTGGCAATTTGCTTCACTTTCTCTTCTTGTGTTTCGATGATTGTTTTAACTGTGTCTGGAATTTTCTCTAATTTCTCTGCTAGGAAATCCATTTCATCTTGTGAAACTTTGCCTCTCTTCTTTGCTAACCTAAGAGCTAACTGAATGAGAACTGAAAGTTGAGCTGTGAAAGTCTTCGTTGCAGCTACGCCTATTTCTGGACCAGACTGCTGACCTATGTAGACTCGTGAAACCCTTGTTAATGTTGAGCCGATGGTGTTAGTTAGTCCAAGTATTGTTGCTGCTCTCTGTCTTGCAATGTTCACCGCAGCCAGTGTATCTGCAGTTTCACCTGATTGGCTTACTGCTAAAATTGTGCTGTCAATGTTTACAGATTTTCCGTACTGCTCAACAAACTCTGAGGCTATTACTGGATAAGTTGCGATAAAAGCAAGTTTAGAAAATGCGTAGGAGGCAGCTAGGCATGCGTGATGAGATGTTCCGCAAGCTACAAGGAAGATTTCACGGGCGCGGTCTGGAAATGTTGCCATCAGGTCCAAGTAATGTTCTTGTAGCCTAAGCGTGTTTCGAAGGCATATGGGTTGTTCATGAATTTCTTTAAGCATAAAATGTGAATAACCTTGTTTCACAGCCATTTCAGGCGTCCAATCGATAATTTTGGGTTCTCGAGTGATCCTGGTTGAATCAGCAATTTTTCTAATTTCAAAGCCTTCTAGGGAAAGTGTTACCAGCTCCCCGTCGTTAATAATTATTGCTTTGTTTGTTATGGGTAGAAATGCTGGAATATCTGAGGCGCAGTAAATTGCTTTTTCATTTATACCTATCACAAGTGGGCTTTCATTTCTAGCACATATTATCTTGTCTGGTTCCTTCGTTGAAATCACTGCAATTGCGTATGAACCATCTAGTTTCTTAACAGTTTCAAGAACAGCATCTGCAATGTGCATAGAAGGATCAGCCTTTAGAGCGTCCTCGATTAGATGGGCTATGACTTCTGTGTCAGTTCTTGACTTGAATACATGGCCGCGGTTTTCAAGTTCAAGTTTCAAATCGGCAAAATTCTCTATAATGCCATTGTGTACTATGGCAATTTGTCCGCTGCAGTCAACATGAGGATGGGCATTGACTTGTAATGGTGCACCGTGAGTAGCCCATCTTGTATGACCAATGCCTATTTTTCCTGGCAAATCATCTAAATTGTGAGTTGCATGCACTTCATCTATTTTTCCCTGATCTTTTTTGATGTAGATCATGTCATTGTATATTGTTGCTTCTCCTACAGAATCGTAGCCTCGATACTCGAGTCTTTTTAATGCGGCATGTATAACAGGTGCGACATTTTCATCTTTTAGTATGCAACCGAAAATTCCACACATTTCTAGACCTCGTCCATTCATTTTCAGTTTCAGTAAGCTTTATTCAAGCTTTTTTGAGTGTAATAAGCTTTTTTAGGAGAAATTTTCAGGTTCTAAAAAATTTTTTAAAGTATTCTCCATGTTACAGAGCTTGATTTGTATTAAGCCCTCAAGTGGTTTTTTCTTACCATAACAAAAATTTTTATAATGGATACGCTTCTCTATGCTCATGAAAGAGGCTATGAACAAAAAATTACTACTACACGAAGAAGGCAAACTACAAAAAGTAAAAGAAATTGCCATAATCGATGATCCTCAAAAACTAAAAATGATTTTGAATAAGCTCAGTTGGAAAATTCTGGTAATGCTTTCTGAGAAGGAAATGTATCCCTTGGAAGTGGCTAAAGCGTTGGGGGCTCATGAGCAGAAAGTGTATTATCACATTAGAAAATTGGCAAAGTCTGGGGTCATAACTGTCGTAAGAGAGGAAGAAAAGAAGGGTGCAGTGGCAAGGTATTATAAGACGGTTGCACCCGCTTTTGGAATAGAGCTTCCTCAAGAGTATAGGACAATACAAAGGTTTTCATTTCTAGGCATTGATAGGCAAATTCAAAAGTTCTTCAAGGAATTTATCAAAGATAGTGTATTTGAAGGAAAAATAGTTGTGGGAAGCCCCACACCTCATGGACCTTTCAAAACAAGTGCAAGGGATGGACATTACGCTTCTTATCTAACATTTTTTTTAGGACAGTTTGTCAATATGCCTGAGGAATTTGCTATTAAGCTTGATGTTGACGTGAAAGCTGAAAAAGAGGAGAAAAACAATCTAATTCTTGTTGGCGGTCCAGGCACAAATTTGTTGACACAAGAGTTGAATGATTTCCTGCCAATAAGGTTTAATATGCAGCCTTCCAAGCAAGGTTTCCTATTCGGTGGATTGGCTTCTAGAAGAACCTCTAATGTTTACACTGCGGATACGATTGGGTTGGTTGCTAAAATTGTGAATCCATGGGACAATACTAAACGAATTATTGTTTTAGCTGGAAACAAAGCTGTAGGCACTAAAGCTTGTGTTTTGGCCTTGACAAGCTTTTGGAAGAGAACCTTGAAAGATTATGATGGTAATGATACGTTTGCGAAAGTTATACAAGGGTTTGATTTGGACGGCGATGGAAAAGTTGACTCAATAGAGGTTATTGAATAGCCAAAGTGTCTTTCATGGAAATAACTGAAATAATTCTTGCACGTGGAAATGAAAATATTCAAGCTACACATTGCTCAACATTAGAAATCACGAAAGAAGAGAATTTGTCGAAACGAGGTGATTGCATCATTGCAGTTTCAGCGAATAAAGCTTTGGCAGATTTAAGTTTTCGGTTCTCAGATAATTTGCGAGCGGAAAATTCCAGAATAATCCTCATAATCGAAGCTGGAAACACTTCTGAAGTGGTAAATGCTTTTGGAAGTTCAAAACTAGTTTTGACGCATCCAACAGATATGGTTGTGAGAAAGAGCGATTATATCTGTAGTCGAACATTAGCAATTCATGCAGATAAAGCAGCTTGTGACCTGTCAAGAAAACTTGTAGAGAAGCTGAAGAATCCAAAACAAAAAGTGAAAATCACGCTAACCGTCAAAGTTTAGTGAATTTCTGTATCCAAAACAGTTTGCCACTCATAAGGAGCTGTTGCACGAACAAATCTGGAAAAAAAGATGCCTTTTACTTTTCTTCCGTATTTTTCTGTTTCTTCTATCAACCGCGTTTTCAAATCCTCAAGAGACTGAGGAGCACGGACAAAACCGTAAAAATGAACTATCCCTCCAGCAGGTTTTATTGCCTTACATGCGGCACCAACAAATTCTATGGCTTTTTCTGGCAAGTTCATTATTACCCTATCTGCAATTCCAGAAAGCTTGTCCTTAACAAGTTGTTTTACGTCGCCTTGTATTGGATAAACTTTGTCTTCAACTCTGTTGAGCCTAATATTTTTCTTTAGAGACTTGATTGCATATGGGTTAATATCAACAGCATAAACTTTGACATTTTTATGAGTTTTTGCAATCTGTATTGTGAAAGGTCCTACACCAGCAAACATGTCTATTATTGTTTCGCCTTCTTTGACAAGGGACGCGATTCTTTTGTGCTCGTGCGAAAGTCTTGGTGAAAAGTAAGCTTGAGCAAGATCTACATGGAACCGGCAACCATGCTCTCTATGGATTGTTTCAGTTTTCGGTTCGCCAGCAATGATGCTAAATTCTCGTGTGCGATAAGTTCCACTAATTGCACCTGCTTTAGCGAGAACTGTTCGCAAGTTTCCATGTGTTTTTAGGATTGCTTCACCAATAATAGCTTTGTAAGGGTCAAGCTCATGTGGAATCTCGATTATAGCAATGTCGCCGACAATATCCATTGCTCTTGGTATGCTAGCTAATAAATGTGGAGAAAGCTGGTCATCAAGCAATTCAATGAATGTTTTAGTATGCTTTTTTCGCTCTGGAAATGTGTGAGTTGAAACTTCAAAATCAGCAACTTGCTCTTTCAAGATTTCTAGTTGGCTTTCATATGGTTGGTGAATAAGTGGGATGTATAGAAAATTTCTATTTCTCTGAATTTCAAGATTCCGGTCAATAAATCCCAGTTTTCTGACCAAAAGAATAGTTTTTTCACCATGAATTTTGGGAACTTTGATGCAAATAGATTTTTTAGGCATTGAACTCACTATGTTTGCTGTTTGTAAGCTTATCGCTTGTTTCCTTCACCTTTTCTTTAATCATTTCGAAAAGCTTCTTACTTATGTAGCCTTTAGCGTTCGCTTGTTCAAGTTTTTCAATATCCAAAATTTTGCATGTGCTATCTGGACATAGGCAAACATCAACCTCTAAATCCACATACCGTAGAGCCCTCGGGTAAACTTCAACTGGCGTGTTGAAGTTTATGTATGTTCCTTTCCATTCACCTTTTTTTGAGGAATATTTTGTTACTATGTGCCATTCGCCAATTTTTGTTTCGCTCACAGCCAAGTCTCCAGTTTTTTTCTCACTGTCTAATCCATCATAAAATCCATCATGCCGCATTGTTCTGCTATATTTGATTTGCTTGTCATCTATGCTTTCAATTACTGCTTCTCCAAGATGGAAAACAATCCCGCTCAATTTAACATGTTCAACATAAACTTGGGAGCCTTCTTCTGGAAACTCGGGCAACACTTGATTCAGAAACAAGTTCTCAATTTCATAATAGCTGTTTTTTTCTTCCAAGAGCTTCTCAGCCATCTCCAAAGCAGAAGAAACTGCGCCCCTGCAACTTTTGTAAAAATGATGTCTATCAAGAGTTGCTGTTACTGATGCTCTTAATCTATCTAGGCTCTTTTTAGAAAACCATGGAAATTCAACATCCATAAAATATGAGCCTTCAACCAAAAGAGACGGCTTATCAGCATTCTTTGCATTTTCTTTTAGAATTTCAACTTTCTCCGTAAGCTTTGCAATCTCTTTTTCCAAAATTTCCTTTGGTTGGTTTGCTGCAGATTCGCGCCAAATAATTCCCCACCCATTCAGAGCAAGTGTTTTTCCTAAGGCGTAAAGTTCAGCTCGTTTGTTTAAATCATGAATCCTTAAGCTTACACCCACATTACTGTCTTGCGCTAAAATTGCATAGTCTCCGACAATCTTTAGATCTGTTGTTAAAAGTGGTTGTTTTGATCCCATTTTTCTTCTTTTAACTTGAACAATTAGCGGTTTATCTTTGTCATTGGAAAGTTCATGTTTTGGAAGCAATCCTACAATGTCATTTCCTAAATCAACGTAAACCGAGTTTTCATCCGATTCAACAAGTTCTCCCTTATATATTCCGTCAACGCTAACAATCCATTTCCTAGTTATTACATCTTCTAATGTTGAGTGTAAAATATCTTGTAGAGTATTCACTGAATCCAATATGCCTAGAACTCTTACGCCTTGCAAATCATATCTGTCCTTAATTTTAATATCAGGCGCTGCTGAATTATCTGGAAGCTTAAAGCGTTTCTTTATAGTTAATGATGGCTGCGCTATGTTGAAGCCATTGTCCAAAAGCATTTTTGTAAGGACTGTCGAGTATATTCCTCTAATCAGTGCCTTCATTACTGTTCACATTATAGTAATATTTAGCTAATCTTTTCAATCTTGTAAAGTCTATTCGTCTTTTTAACATTAAATCTTATATTCAAGATTTTTTCAGTAAGCCAAATGTTTGTCTCCAAATGTTCTGATAATGTTCGTGTTAGATACACGGATTTTCCCTTTGCTAAAGCTACGTAAGGGATTAACATATCCGCTAAATGCACATCAACCGTGGGTCTAGCTGAAATCTCTGCGTACAATTTTTCTGCAGCTTCTTTACCTACTGTTTCGCTTGTTTTTCTAAGTTCGCCAATAGCATCAGCCCCTAGGATAACATTCATGTTTGTTTCAGCCCACAAAACAATGGAACTTCCTTTCTGCAATGAATTTGATTGATCATTGATTATCTGGACATTTGCGTCACAACCCCTTTCTCTCAGGTAATCAGTAGCTGCTTTAGCTTGGCGTTCAGCAACTTTTCTTTCGGCTAGAAATGTGCATACTGAAACTCCTTTTACAGCTTCTAATTCGCCGAAACTTTCCAAACATAAAGGTTCCAGGGAACCGCACGGATCTATCGATAAGGTTATTTCGCCCATACCTTTAGGGTAATATCCATACTTTTGAACTGTTAAATCTGAATTTATCCCCATGCATTTCAACATTGGCAAAAGCACGTGCTTCATATAATTTGTTGTAGGCGAATTTGAAACATCTGTCCCTCCTTTTGAAACATGCAACTCCACGCTTTTTTCTCCAAACATGCAGATAGGCAGCACCGTCATTAGAAGCATTGGTATGCTTCCAGCAGTGCCAATTTCAGCCTCAACTTTTCCACCTCTAATCTCTCCAGGTTTGAACCATAATTCTTTAGAGTTAAGTTCTGCTCCATTCAATTCAGCCTCGCATAGTCTTGCAGCTGTTAAAACTGCTTCCAAATGTTGCGGTCTCAAACCAGGCTGCGGTCTATTCTGTCTAATATTATAAATGTGCAAAGTCTCTCCTAGAATTGCTGCTAAGGCTATAGATAATCTCAAAATTGTGCCGCTTCCACTTTTTTGGCTTCCGTCAACTTCAATCACTGTGTTGGATGCTCCTTCGCTACGATTCCAATTCATTCATTGATAATCAAAAACAATTAATAAATGGTCAAGTATTAAAGATTTGGAAGGAAGAATTGTATGAGCGAAGAGAAAGAAGCTTTAGGAAAAATTTTGCAAAGGATTGATGAGCTGCTTTTAGTTTTAAACCAGGTTACAGAAGACCTTAGACAAATTTCCATAGCACTCAAACCTATAGCTGTTTCGCAACTTCCACATCCCGAAACTGTGTCGCCGGCACCAGCGCCCACGTTACCTAAAGCTCCAGAAAGGATGCAGCCAATAGAGGAAATTAGGATGATGTTTCCAGAAGATTTAGAGAATTTGTTAAATTTTGAGGAAAAAGAAGATTTTATAATGATTAAGCCGCGCCAATTTCTTGGCCCGGAAAACTTTGCGAAGATTGCTTCTGTTGTACGTGGAATAGGTGGAGAATATATAAGTGCTGGAAAAGCTTCGCACTTCAGGGTTCCTAGAAAAAGAGCTTAAAGACGCTGATGTTAAAAGCGGTGTCCATATCTTACATCAAAGTTTACGAATTGGCCTGAATAGCTTTCCCATATAACATTCACGCTTGTAACTCTTGCGCCAACTGGTCCTCTCTTGCAGAATTCTATGATCTCTTTCACGCTTTTTTCTTCACCCTCAAAAATTGCTTCAACCTTGCCATCTGGTAAATTGCGAATCCATCCTCTTACGCCTAGTTCTATTGCTTTATGTCTTGTTTCTGACCTAAAGAAGACACCTTGGACTCTTCCACTTATGAATACGTGGGCTCTAACTTTCATATGGTTTATCATGCCTCGTGATTTTCCAAATTTTCTTATAAACTTTAACTTTTATGAATTTTCACTTTTACTGTACTCTCCCCACTGTTTGCAAATGTCGTAACAACGCTTGTTTTAAAAGTACGCTTAACTGTTTGCTCTTTGGTGAAATACTCTTTGGAAAGCCCTAATGGCAAATTGTTGATTTATGCTTCAGCTCTTGCTTCAGGTGAAAAACGCCTTAAGCCCGTAAGCACCGCCGCCAGAAAAATGGCGAGATTGTTAAAGTTGAATTTTGAAGTGGTGCTTTTTGGAGAAAAAACGGTTCCAATATATGTTTATTACAAAAATGGCGATGAAGACCCTATTCCTGTTTATTGCAATAAAGGAGAAGAAGTTGATGTGCAAGAGATTTGCACTGCATTAAGGAATATGATGTTTGTGTTATCCTTTCACCCGCGGCATTCTGCTTTAAAGCATATGAGAAAGGAGATTATGCTGTTACCTTCCTGAATTTTATGGTTTGACTTTCCAGTTTTATCTCGTAAATCTGGTTCACGTCAAAATCTATGCCTAAACTTTCATATTCTTGTTCTGTGAGAAACAGAATAATCTTTGGAACTGCAATTTCTCCTCTAACTGGGAACATCGGCAATTGCTGTTGCATTGCTTGGATTACGTCTTGCACAACTTTTGCCTCTTCTGATTGTGGTCTAACTATAAATTGTGGAATTTGCCTATCCTCAATTAACTCTATGCGTTTTCCAAGGTTCCCATCTAAATCTCGAATCGACTCAATCTTGCTTACTCTAACACGAAACATATTCAGTCTCTAATGAAATGGTGGATTTTGCTATTTACCTTTTCGGAATTTTTAAAGTAATTTTATGAAGCTATTCCATTTCGATTGTTGCTGGTGGTTTAGGAGTTACATCATAATAAACTGTTGACACGTTATCACACTTTTCAATTATTTCATCTGCAACTTTCTCCAGTGTTGTCCAAGGAATTTCTGACACTTCTGCGGTTAGGAAATCTTTGGTTTGAACAGATCTTAAACCAATCACGTAAGGTTTTTTTTCCGCTGAGTCTTTAATTGCATAGAAAACTCGTGCAACCGCTGGATTTTCAGTGATTATTCTAGCTTGAAATGAAACAAGTTTTGGAATTGTTGTTTGATGAATCTTTCCATTCATTGTATGGACTCTAATGCCAACTATTTCGCCATATCGTCTTTTTCCACTTTCCACTCCTGTAGCCTTATCCTTAAAAGCGGTTACATGCACATTTCTCGATGGAACATTTAGTAGTCGTGCCACTGTTTCTTGGATATGTGCAATCTTCGGCTGACTTAGTGCTTCCTCATTGTTAATTATCACAGCAAAGTATTGGCTGGGCTTGTGCTGGGCAAGTTCACGTTCAGCAATTGTCGTAGCTTTCTTTAATGTTTCGAGTTTATCCTTGCGAATTTCTCCGACGATGCGAACTGATAGCCCTGGTCCTGGAAATGGTTGGCGCTCGGCAAATTCACTGGGTAAGCCGAGATATCGTGCAACCATTCTGACTTGGTGCTTATACAATGCTATCAGTGGTTCGACAATTTTGAAGCCGAAACGTTCCATGGGATTTATTCCCATCTGTTCCAAAACGTTGTGTTGTGTTTTAACACCACCCACTGTTTCTATTATGTCTGCTTTTATAGTGCCTTGGATGAGGATTTTGCAGTTTTCTTCTTTGGCTGTTTCGCTTAAAACCTGGTAAAAAGTTTCTCTGAAAGCCTTTCGTTTTTCTTCCGCGTCTCTCAAACCCTTTAATGCTTGCAAAAAGCGTTCACGAACATTAACTATTTTCGTAGGCACATTGAATGGTGATTTTGACAAGACTTCTGCTACGTGTTCTGGTTCATCTTCTCGCATGAAAGCATCATCAAGTATTGCACAAACAAGGTTTTCGCCTATGGCCTTATGTGTTAACACCGCACAAGTTGTGCTGTCAACACCACCAGAAACAGCAGCAAGCGCCTTTTCGTTGCCGATGCTTTCTCTCAATTTTCCAATAGTTACCTCAACAAAGTCTTTAGGTTCAAAGGCTTCCATTTTTCTTCTCACCGCTCCTCACTATTATTGAATTCTAACCGTTTTATGATTTACGGAATGAGCTGTCCTGAAACATTCAGGATTAATTAGGCTGAGAGACGATGTCTTGCCTAAATCACATCGGTTAGTGTTCTCAAATTGTCATTATTAACGACAAAAACATTAAAGCCTAAACTATTAAATTCAAATAATTTTTTAAAACTCTAATTTCTCAATGGAAAAGCGGATTTAGAGAAGAGGCTTTTTAGTAAGCCAAAGTTTTTCTAATAGATTTTTCTTATTAGAGAAAGGCAAGCGTGTTTCAGATGAAATCTGATGATGTAAAGACAATGATTACAGTAACAGATGAATTAAGCGAAAGTTATGTAGATTTAATCCAAGCCATTAAGGACACTACCAGAGAAGTAAAAGCAACAAAAAAATTGTGGCGAAAGGGAAACAATTCAATGCTTATAAAAGTTGGTTTAGCCTTAATCGCCTTTCCTGACCCTACAATAAGCGACATAATAGGCTCTGCTCTTGTTGCCGCAGGAACTGTTCAAGCAGGGATTCGAAGACATAACATTTATGTTGATGACATCTTCAAAACCTTCCAGAAAACACTGCATGAAGTGCGTGATACTAAGTATCATATTTAACTTTTTCACAGAAATCATTTATATTTACTGCATGTTATAAGCATAATATGTTTGAGGTGAGAAAGTGAAACTTGTAACAGTCTTACTGCCTGAAGCTTACCTAGAAGGTTTAGATGACCTTGTCAGGGCGAATATGTATCCAAGTAGAAGCGCAGTAATAAGATCTGCAGTTAGGGATTTGCTTAAAAAAGAACTTTGGGAAAGGAAAGAACGTTAGCAAGCCTATTCTGGCCATGCAAAGTTTCTTATTTCCTTCGCAGATCCTGCAGGATTTTCTGCAAGCGTTATGGCTCGCCCAACAATAAGATAACGTGCACCAGCCTCAATGGCTGTTTTTATTTCTCCTCCTTGAGCACCTATTCCAGGCGCATATATTGGAATTTCTCCTTCAAGTATTTCATGCACTTCCTTTATCTTTTCTGGATAAGTTGCACCTACTACGACGCCGTCTACTTTATATTTCAAGGCTTTTTTTGCAAAAACCGCATATTGCATTGTTTTCACGCCTTTTTCTGGATCAACTACTGTTTGTCCGTATCCTTCGCTTGTTCCCTTGTGACTCATATAAACGAGTAGGATTACACCACGTTCCAGTTTGTGGGCTACGTCAAAAATGGGTTTTAACCCTTCTTCCCATCCGATAAATGGATTTGCAATTAAAGCGTCAAAACCAGCAGCATAATAGTATTCAGCGATAACCTGATTCGTTGAGCCAATATCATTCACTTTACAGTCCATTATTGTCATAAGTCCCTTATCATGTGCCTTTTTCACAAGTTTTTGAACACCGTCAAATAATCCTAATGGAAGAACTAGATGATGATTAATTTTCACAGCGCAAACGTAAGGGTTAACTGCTTCTAAAACATGCTCTGCTTTAATGTAAAGCTTATCTCGATTTTCTGGCTTATCAAACGGAAAGTCTAGAGCTAAAATAATATTGGATTTTTTATTTTTAGCTACTTCACGTATCTTAATACTGAAAGACATGCTGGCACCACTTACTATTTAGGTTTGGAACTGAAAACCTTTATCATTTCAATTTCCCCGTTGGAAACTAGTTTAACATATTCGAGTGTTGTTTTCACAGCATCTGTTAACTGTTCTTCATTTATTCCTATTGCACCATAACCCACTATCAGCACATTTCGTGTATTTTCACTGATCTTGGTGTAATCCGAATCGCGGTGAGGATAAATGCACAAAACTCGTGTCTGATCAGCCAAAACAAGCATTTTATCTGATAGAGTTGTTGGTTTGCGCATGCCGATGCCTATGAAAGTTTCGTCATTCTCTGCAAAACGCACATTAAACGGAAGGCTTACATGGTCTTTGTCAAATCCACTTATTGGAATTATTGTTTTCATCGAGGCTAAATTGTAGGCATCCACAACATTAGAGATTCTTGGAAGTTCATCTCCATGCAAAACTCTTCGCAGTAAAGCTTCGCCTGACGGTCTTATTTTTGTTGGGTCTATACCGAGCTTCCAATAAAAATCTCTGTAAGCTCTTACTGTTTTATTGTCCCTTAATGTTTCGATATCATACTTGCCTCTAACTTCAGCATACACTGCTTGCTTAAGCTTCTTAATTCGTTCATTTTCTTTTTCAATTTGGACATTATTTATTATGCCTACGCATATGGCAAGTTCAGGAAACTGTTCAGAGACTTTTGCATTCCAGTAGACCGATATTTCCATGCTTAATACATGTTCAGAATTGTGTATAAAAATTTAGATATTTTGCAGCTTCAAAATGAATCTGGAAAAGTCTAATGTGACACAATAGTAAAATTGGTTTTGCAAATGTGTACACAAAATTTATAAGTCGAAAGCTAAGAGTGTGAGTGTGGGTCTTGGAGACCCAAAAAAGTGAGATAGAAAGACTTTCTAAGAAAAACGAAGCAGTAGATCTTTGCCTTCTTAAAAATACAAAAGATCGACATAAGCTGATTCCAGCGCAAGAATTGCATTTGGTCGTGAGAGTTGAATCAAGTCTGTTGAAAGGTGCTAGAAGGTACTTTGAGGATCACAATTTCATCGAAGTTGTGGCTCCACATTTGACAAAGGCAACTGGAGCTTGTGAAAATGTTGCAACAATGTTTCAGTTGGACTATTTTGGGCAGAACGCCTATCTAAGTCAAACAGCACAGCTTTATCTTGAGGTTTTAACGCCTTATCTTGGAAAAGTTTGGTGCATTGGACCAAGTTTTAGAGCAGAACCATATGCTGATGAGCGACACCTTTCTGAATTCACTTTGGTCGAACTGGAGTTTGCAGGTGGCTTCGGGGATTTATTAGCGCATATAGAAGGAGCGATATGTTCAATGATAAACTGCGTATTAAAGGAGCGGGAACAAGAGCTGAGACTCTTAAATGTGAATGTAGAAAGGCTTAGAAAAATTAGAGAACCTTTTGAAAAGATAACTTATACTGAAGCGGTCGGATTGCTTTCAGATTATGGAATAAAATGGGGTGATGATTTGAAAAGCCAACATGAAAATGCACTGGTTCAAATGCATGGTAACATGCCACTGTTTGTAACGCATTTTCCAAAGGCTATAAAATTCTTCAACATGCGTGAAAATGACGAAAATTCCAAAGTTGTGAATAGTGCAGATTTGCTTTTGCCCATGAGTGGAGAGGCTGTTGGAGCAGCTGAGCGTGAATACAGATATGAGAAGCTTTACCAGCGATTAGTGAGTTCGACAATGTTCAGACAATTGGTCGAAAAAGGTGGAAGCATAGAAGACTTCAGATGGTATCTAGAGTTTTACAAAGTGCACAGCAATCTGCATTCTGGATGCGGCATAGGGTTAAACAGAGTTACGCAGTTTGTGCTGGGAACTGATGACATAAGGGCAACTACGGCTTTTCCACTAAACAAAGAATCCATTCTATAAACAAACATTTATTCCCTATTTTCTTTTTCTGAAACTTTGAAAAACGGTACAGTTTTATACTTCACTGTTTCTAAAGGGAGACTCGGCGAACTGGAAAGGTAGCATTTACATGTCAGTTTCTCCAAGCATTCGTGAGGTTCTTGCCAGAAGGATTGCAGGCGAGATAATTCTCTCAAGCAAGCCTGGGGCAACTATGCGGAAGTGGCGTGAACTTTTTGCTGTTTCTCAAATGAGTCTTTCAGATAAAATGGTTCTCTCATCCTCTGTGATTAGTGATTATGAAAGTGGAAGGCGGAAAAGTCCAGGCACAAGATTTGTGAGAAGGTTCGTTTGGGCTCTTCTAAAAATTGACGAGGAACGTGGAAGCCGTTTTATTCGTGAGTTTGCTAGATTAACAAGTTCGCCGAGCATGGCTGTTTTGGATTTGCGTGAATTTCCCATACCAGTGCGTGTAGAATATCTTTGCAGGGCCATTAAAGGAGAAGTTGTAACTTCTAACAGTTATGTCCGTGATGTTTGCGGTTACACGGTTGTGGATGGTAAAAAAGCTGTTGAAACTCTTTCCGGATTGGAATATTCTCAGCTTTTAGGAGCCACAACCGAGCGAGCATTAATTTTCACGAATGTTGAAGATGGAACTTTACCCATGATGATTGTGCGAGTAAGCAATCTGAAGCCAAGAGTAGTCGTTTTCCACGGTGCGAAACCCGATGAGACCTCTGTTAAATTAGCTGACTATGATCATATTCCGATTCTGTATTCAAACTTGCCAAGTGTCGAGCAATTAATAAAGTCCCTGAGGAAACTTTACCGTATTGCCCTTCGAAGAAAACTCGGCAAACCAGTCCGCCCACCCCCAAAAATAAGCGCATAACAAGATGACTTCAAATGATTATGGTTGGATGTTGCGGTTTTCCGACATCCATGAAAAAATACTTCGAAAACTTCTCTCTCGTAGAATTAAACAGCACTTTTTATCAGTACCCGCGCATTGAAACTGTAGAAGGCTGGCGAGTAAAAGCACCGCAAAATTTCGAATTCACAGTCAAAGTGCATAGGGACATAAGTCATAGGGCAAAGCTAAAAGTTGAAGCGTCAAGTCTTCAAGCATTTGAACATGTGAAACAAATCTGCGAGATTTTAAAAGCGCAAATATTACTTTTTCAAACGCCAAGTTCTTTTAGACCAGATCAGCTTAAGGATGCTGAAAAATTTTTTAGAACTGTTGATCGTGATGGTTTGGTTTTGGTTTGGGAGACACGCGGATCAGCATGGGAAACTTTAAACGTGCGTAAGAAACTTGGCGAGGTTCTTGAAAAGTTGAATGTTGTACATGTTACTGATCCGTTTAGGCTTATGCCTGCTTACGTTGGCGAAATTGCCTATTTTCGACTTCATGGTTTAGGCAAGCAAATGTATTACTACCAGTATAGTGATGTTGAGTTGCGAAAGCTGAAAGAGCTTGTTGTTCCATATGCAAAAAAGAGTAAAGATGTTTACGTGTTCTTTAATAATCTTTCAATGTTTGAAGATGCATTACGTTTTATGAGATATTTGGCAGAGGGAACCTTTCCAAAAATTCCAAGCGCAACTGGTTTAGCGTCTATAAGGGAAATTGTTGAAAAGACACGGTATCCCATCACAAGAAACATGTTAATCAGGCGGCTTGGATGGCGACTTGTGAAGATTAGAGAGGAAGAACAGGCTGCACTTGAAACATTTCTGAAGAATTTGCCATCAAGAACCTATAGGGATGTGGAAGAACTGATCAAAGAGATTAAGTCTGTTAACAGATTGAGCGATTGATTTCTCTCTTTTCAAGTTCTTGTGCTAGCAGTTTAAAGTCGCTGGTTATTTGCTCCTTGTATTTTATGTTGTAGAGAGCTGCAGCAGGATGAAATGTTGGAAAGGCAGTTATTTTCATTTCCAGAATGGACGTTTCATAAAATTTTCCGTGAGCTTGTGTTATGCTGTTGAAGGGTAATTTCGCCTTTGAAAAGATGTAACTCGTTGAATAGTTTCCAAGAGTAATAATGAACTTTGGCTGGATAGCACGTATCTGCCTATCTAAATATGGCGTGCAAGTTTCAATTTCTCTTGGCATGGGTTCACGATTTGCAGGCGGTCTGCACTTTAAAACATTGCAGATGAAAACTTTGTCTCTTGAGAAGCCAACTGTAGAAATTAGCAGATCGAGAAATTTTCCAGCTGCCCCCACGAACGGTTTTCCTTTAACATCTTCCCAATAGCCTGGTGCTTCGCCGATGAACATGAGTGGGCTTTCTGGGTTGCCTTCACCTGGAACAGCATTCTTGCGGGTTTTCCAAAGCAAGCATTTCGTGCAAACTCTGATTTCTGCAGCAACTGCATCCAGCAAATCTTTTTGAGACAATATTTTGACTCCTTAAGTGGATTTCCTCTTTACATTTATAAATGTCAATTGCAATTATGTATTTTCACATTATATTTCCTTGAAAGCATAGTTGATTTTGGACAAGTATTAAAGAAGGGTTCAAAAACTTGATTTTTCAATGCTTTCTAGGACATTGATTGTTGAGTTTATCCATCTTAAATATGCATTTAACGTTGCTCGCAAAGCAATTGTGTCCTTTGCTTCTACGCTTAAGATTAAAAATCTTCCTTTCATGTCTACGTTCACTTTAGAGCGTTTAGTAGCGGGTTTTTTGACTTCAGGTGTCAAAGCTTCACTAATTATTTTCAGATGCTTTTCTGAAATAGGCTTTAACCGTATAACTGCCTTTGCTTTCATTGCTTTGCGCGCGCGTTTTCTAGAATTTGTGAGTAAAATTCGGAGGAGCTCACTTGTTTTCTTCTTCTGAAGTTGTTTTCATTACTTCCTCTACTGGAGCGCCTTTAGCTACACGTTTCGCTACAATTCCGAGTTTTGTAGTTGGAGTGTATGCTCCGCCGGTGAATGTGAATCCGCATTTTCCACATTTCCAAATGCCTACACTGACTCTTTTTACGCGGGTGAATCCACATTGTGGGCATCTATGTGCCTTTTTCATTTCAGTAACTATCTTGATGTAGCGTTTTCTAACAGTGGAACCATAGCGGGGTCCAAGTCCTCTTGTGGGTCCAACTTTTTTTGTTCTTCCCATCTTTTACCACTCTAGTTTTTTACGTATTTCTTCTGCTTTCTCTTTAGCAATTTTTGAGGCTTCTAATATTTGATTCGGCGATATTGACCCGCTGCAGCCTTTTTGAATTGCACATATGTTTCCGTCATCATCTATTGCCATTGAAAGTCTGGCTTCCATCACTTGTTCCTCTTCTAGCCATGGGTCAACAACGAGTTTTTCGTTTATCTTTGCAAAAGTAACTGTTATGGGATGTTTTCTTATTGGTAATGGAGTGTAACCAGACTTGATTTTCACTTCACCTTCTTCAATTTCATAGTTTGGCATCTTAGTGTTAATCAATGCAGCTAAAGCAGCCAATGCAGAGGCGTCGATTAAATTTCCATCATGGTTAAGCACGTAAACGTCGACAAAGACGACGAACACTTTTTTTCCTGGCTGGATGCATAGTTTTTCTGTGTCTATAGCTTTGGATTCTCTTATTCCCCTGTCAACAATTCTTGCAAGTTCTATAGAGTTTTCGTCTGGTGGTCCAGGTTCAAAGGTTGATGAAGCTAATGGTACGAGTTCAGCGTTTACTGTTAGGACGCCTTCGTTGGGCGTGTCTGTGAATGGTTCACCTGTTTCAATTTTTGTTCCAACCATGACTTCTGTTCTTCCAAGTAATACTCTTGCTGAACCTTCAGCGCGTTCAATAATGCCTTGTTCAACTTTTATTTCTCGATAATCTGTTATGCCTCTGCCGTCTAATCTTTTACCTTTAGAGATTAACTGGGCAATTTGCTTCTGTTTTACACGAGTGATAACTGATGACATTACTCGTCTGCCTCCTCCTTGACACTAACATACTTGGCTTTAAGTGCTTCCTTTTGCATTGCATAGATTTTTTTGCATCCTTCAATGGCCAAATTCAAAGCATTCTCAAATTCTTCAAGGGTTAATTTTCCATCCATCTGTAGCAGTGTTACAGCATTAAAGTTCGGCATTAAAGCCACGGGAAGATCTGCTTCGCCCATCTTATCTTCAGTATCCATCAAATCTAACACTATTGTGCCATCAACTTTACCTGCTGAACATGCCACTACTAAATCTTTCATGGGGATTCCTGCGTCTGCTAGGGCTAAGGATGCAGCTGTTATGCTTGCACATCTTGTGCTTCCATCCGCCTGCAAGACCTCTACAAAAACATCTATGCCTGTTCGCGGGTAGTATTCGAGGAAAATTGCAGGCTCAAGGGATTCTCTGATTACTTTTGACAGTTCAATCTCTCTTCTCGAGGGTGCTGGTGATTTGCGTTCTTGAACAGAAAAAGGTGCCATGTGGTAGCGGCATCTTAAAACCATTCGATCTGAAAGTGCTAAATGTTTTGGGTGTAGTTCTCTTGGGCCATATACTGCTGCTAAAATCTTATTCTTCCCTTGTTCAATATAGGCTGAACCATCAGCATTTGATAAAACACCAACCTCAATTTTTATCGACCTTAATTCATCCGGTTTTCTTCCATCTAACCTTATACCTTTTTTATCAATTAATTTTTCAGGTTTTTGACTCATTTTTATTCTCCTCCATCTTTTTCTTTTCTTCCTTAAGCATTTGGGCTATGCGATCTGTCAAACCACTTGTATGAGACTCTTTATCTATCTTAAGAATAGCCATCATTGCCAACTCCTCTTCTTCTGAAGTTTTTCCTGTGATCAGTATTGTTCCGTTGAGTCCGAGGATTATTTGGCAACCTGTTTCCTGTTTTATCGTTGATATCATAGAGCCTTTTCTGCCTATTACTCGCGGGATTTTTGTAGGGGTGATTTTCACTATTTGACCTCGAGTTATTTTTCCAAGTCCTGGTTCGCCTACTGTTAGTTGCGGATCATGTGCCCTGTCATATGCTATTATTTTTGCAACTATTAGATCGCCTACATTTAGTACTTGTGATAAATCGTCTTTTTGCGGTTTGAATGGTCTACTTAATACATCTGATGCTCTTAAGAGAGCTTGATAAGGTGCGTTTATGTCTACTGTCCAACCGTTGAATCCTACTTCTGTAACTGTTCCTATAACTATGTCTTCAACACGTGGTATGTAAA
>CAZAXN010000010.1:0-14416 GCA_964489195.1 uncultured Candidatus Bathyarchaeia archaeon | reverse complement strand
ATAATTCATTGGGACATGGAAACGATGATGCCGCCAAAAGCAATAACGCTGCGAAGTCAACAACTCGCATTACTAAGTCGAATTGAACATAAAATGAGCACAGATTCAGAAATTGGAAAACTATTAGAAAAGATAATGCATCACCCAGAATATAATGGATTAGGTAAGGTTCAAAAAAGAAATGTCTATTTAATAAAGAAAAATTATGATGAACAGACAAAACTTCCAGAGGAACTTGTTGCAAAGATTGCAAAACAAAGAGCCATAACAGTTGATGTCTGGAAGAAAGCCAAAGTTTCAAGTAATTTTGCCATGTTTAGGTCAGAACTGGAAAAACTCGTTGAATTACAAAAAGAGGCTGCAGAAATCCTTATGAAAGTCAAAGAAACAGCTACTCCATATGATGCTTTAATAGATATTTTTGAACCAAAAATGACAGCTAAAATAATAACCAAAGTTTTCAACGAGTTAAGAGAAGGCTTAATATCAGTATTGAAAAAATGTGAGGTTGCCCCAAATAAGCCAGACACAAATATTCTCAAACGCAAAGTCCCAATAGACGTACAACGTAAAATTGCTAAACTCCTTGCAGAATCTGTCGGATATGATGTAACATCAAAACAGGCGGGTGGAAGAATTGACGAAACAGAACATCCGTTCACAACTGGATATTATGACGATGTACGAATAACAACCCACTACTATGAAGACAATTTCGCATCTTCAATCTTCTCAGTTCTACATGAAGCAGGACACGCTATGTATGAGCAAAATCTAAAGCCAGAATGGATGTATCAGCCAGTAGGCACCAGCTGCTCCTCTGGATTTCACGAATCACAGTCTCGCTTCATAGAAAACATCATCGGAAGATCCCGTGAATTCTGGGTTTACCACTTTCCAAAACTGAAAGAAATAACAGGCAAAGCCCTTGCAGATGTGAAACTTGAACCATTCGTTCACGCTATAAACCAAGTGATTCCTTCAAAAATTCGTGTTGAAGCAGATGAAGTTACTTATGGACTACATATTATAGTAAGGTTTGACGTTGAAAGAGACTTGTTCACAGATAAAGTAACAGTTAAGGAACTACCAGAAATATGGAACCAAAAATACAAAGAGTACTTGGGCGTTAAAATTGAAAATGACTCAGAAGGTGTAATGCAAGATACACACTGGGCAAGTGGTCTATACGGATATTTCCCAAGCTATGCATTGGGGAATATCTATAGTGGACAAATTCTTGCCAGAATGGAAAAGGATTTAACAAACTGGAGAAAAGAAGTCGAAAAGGGTAATGTCATTTTCGTGAAAAATTGGCTGAGTAAAAATATCCACAGTTACGGAAACCTATACGATCCGCCAGAATTAATCAAAAACATAACAGGCCAGGAACTCGACGTTAACCCATACTTAAAGTATTTAAATGAAAAATACTCAAAACTTTACGGTTTCTGAGCCCATCCTCATTTTTCCGACACTATGGTAATGTTTTTTGTAATTCAATATAGTGTAATAGTAGACATCGTCATTTTTCTATCTTACATTCTTTCTATAGGATTTGCTACGCGTTAGGTTCCGACACTTTTATATATAACTTTAGATGAGATTCTTTCTGTGAAGAATTGAAATGTCGGAAATCAATATTAAAAAGCCTACATCAAAAGAAGAGCTTATAGAGATATTAAGGAGCGCTGCAAGAAAAGAAGCAGAAACGCGTAGTTTTTTAAAGAAGAAACCGACGAAACCTACAGTTTCTGGAACTGCTAAAATTTTGAATGTTCACAGGGATACTTTGTATACGTGGCTTAAAGAGTTTAATGTCGATTTTGACAGCATTTCCAGTGAGATATCGGCAAATTTGAAGCCGGAAATTGTCGAAACACGACAAAAATATACTTATTTGATTGGGGAAGCGCTCATAGGAGAAGGTAATGAAGTTGCACACATCGACCTTTTGGTGGGCGATAAAGATGGACCAGTCGGTGAAGCATTTGCTTCTGGCCTCTCTAATCTTTCCATAGGGCATACGCCTTTGTTGGCAGTTATAAGACCTAATCTTCCTCCTAAGCCTCATACATTACTTGTGCCGAAAGTTACAGTGAAAAATCTTGAGGATGCAAATAAGATTTTTGGACCTGCACAGGCTGCTGTGGCTAAGGCTATTGCAGATGCTGTTGAAGAGGGACTTATTCCCAAGGACAAAGTGGATGATTGGGTTATTGTTTGCAGTGTTTTTGTGCATCCACAAGCAAGTGATTACCGAAAGCTATACCATTACAATTATGGAGCAACCAAGCTTGCTTTGAAAAGAGCTCTGCAAAAATATCCTACTTTAGAGAAGATCCTCTACGATAAAGATAGAGCTAAACATCCTATAATGGGATTTAGAGTCCCTCGCCTGTGGAGACCACCATACCTGCAAATCTCATTGGACATACCAGAATTGGACAGAAATAAAAGAATCATTGCACAGATTCCTAAGAGCGATAGGATAATACTTGAAGCAGGGACACCATTAATTAAAAGGTATGGAACAAAAGTGATAAGTGATCTTAGAGAAGTGGCAAAAGACGTATTTGTCATTGCTGATTTGAAAACTTTAGACGTCGGAAAAGTTGAGGTGGATTTAGCATATGAGGAAACTGCAGACGCAGTGGTTGCTGCTGGATTAGCACCATCTGAAACTCTTGATTCATTTATCCATGAGGCAAAAAGACTTGGAGTCTATGCAGTAGTGGATATGCTAAACGTGGAAGACCCCATTAGAAAACTGAAACCGCTTAAAGAATTTCCTGACATAGTTATTTTGCACAGAGGAATAGACGAAGAAACTGGAAGAGCAATTGGATTAGAACTTATCCAAGAAATACGACAAACTTTCAAGGATAAAAAATTTTTAATTGCAGTTGCAGGTGGGATAGTGCCAGAAACAGCCAAAGAAGCATTGGAAAAAGGTGCAGACATAATTATTGTCGGAAGATATGTGACACAATCGAAAGACATTGAACGTGCTGTGAGAGACTTCCTTGAGTTGACACCAGCAATGAGAGAGGATGTTGACCTATTCAGAGTTCATGTAGAATAGAAGCAGTAGCCAATTAAATTCAAAACAGAAAACGTAGGTTTGAAGCCTGTAGAACCTTTAAATATCCAACTTTCTAACAAAAGTAAGGCTAAAGATGAAGACAATCAACAATTACACAACATTCCCAGATAGAAGACCGCCTGCTTATAAAGACGAGGGAGAAATAGACAAAATTCTCGATGAGTACGGTTTAAATCTTCCTTTTGTACACATTGCAAACTTGTGTGGCGCAAAAATAAGACTAAAGACTAATTCAAAGCACATTTCAGATTTTTGGCAGCTGAATTGGTTTAAATCCAATTCAAAGAATGTGGATGGAGAGGTTTACGTCATAACTGGAGTAAAGAATTATGAACCCTGCTTGTTCTATGACTTAAACAGAAAGATTGCTCTAGGAGTAAACTCAGAATATTACGGTCTTGCCAAATCCAAAAGCGCTTTGGGCTTAGCAACGGAAATCCTCAAGTGGAAAGGCAAATATCCAATTCACGGTGCATCAGTGGGCTTTGAAAGAAAAGACGAAGCTATAGGCGTTGCAATAATTGCCCCTACTGGAACAGGCAAGACATCACAGTTCCACGAACTCTTATACAACGTAAAATCAAGTAAGGTAGTTGGCGATGATTATCTTTTTGTAGCATTTAATGAAAGAAAAAAAGAAGTTACTGCAGAACAGCCAGAAAGGCAACTTTATATAAGAACTGAAATAGCGGAAAGGCACCCTACATTCATCAAATCCTTTGACGGATTACCACTTGAAAACATAGTTGCCAGAAAAGAGGATTGCAAACAAAAAAGTGATCATATCCAAAAAATGGGTCCTTGTTATCGAAGCGTCATTGAAAAAAAGAGAAGGTGTGTCTTTGATGAGGGCTGGAATTTGTGCTATTGGTCTTATGGAAATTCAAGAGCAATGTTTCCACGTGAGAGGTTCACTATGCTTGTTACAGATGAATATGGAAACGTGCAAGAAGTCTTTAAGGGAAAAAAGAATGTAGTGAACAGAATAACTTTAAAATATATTTTGTTGCTGGCAAGGGATGAAGAATCACCACCAATAAAAAAATTGGAGCAAGACGAAGCTATAAAAATATTGAAAGAGGGCAAGTTCAAAATTATGCCAGGTGGTGGACCTCAAGAAAAATGGGGAGAATATGGCTATGAGCCTTTTTATGATCCATACCAACTGGAGATGGACAAAGAGAGACAGGAAAGATTCTTCAGAAAACTATTCGATTATGGAGTTATATTTTACATTTTGAACACTGGTTCTCATAAAGGAAGGAAAATTGAAGTCCACCAAACACATGCTTATATAAGAGCTGCATTAAGATTAAACGAAGTCTAAAAGGCACTTGGCTACTTTCAGCTTACTTTTTACGCAATTGATGCATTTAGTCAATTTAGTCAAAAATCATTTTGAAAATCTGTTTTATTGGAAGAGTTTGAAAGCTATATAGGCTAAGAAGAAGATTAGGCTAGAGGCTAAAAATACAAACGTGAAATTGAGTGTCTGAGCGAGAAAAGGACCAACGAACGAACCGCATGCCCCGCCAATTCCTACAAAAACATTGAATAAACCAACCTTTCTTGCAGGTATAAGTTCCATAGACAATGAAAGAGTGTAAACAAGAAACAAGGCATAGGTAAATCCCATTAGAAACAGAATTGCTGACGCTAAAACTGCGGTGTATACAAGTTTCTGTGCCACTGTCACGAGAAGAACTGTGAGTATGCTTCGGAATATTATTGTCCGCCCTATATGATGCCTTTCTCGCATTTGGTTGGATCTGTTTCTTGCTAGAAAATAGCCTGTAACTCCCCCAGCAGAATTTAGCACATACATCACAAACACAACATTTGTTGGTAAAGACAATGCTTGGGAGAAGAATATTGGCAAAGGTGTGAAAAGCATACTCGTAGCCGTTGAAAAAAGAACCAAACCAATGCAAAACATTTGCAGATTCTCTTTCTTTAGTCTTTCATTTTGGGGCATCCCATCCAAAAGCTGTGAAGCGATAACCACGCCCTTAAATGCAAAGTCTATTGCCTTTTCTATGCTTACTAAACCTCTTTCAAAGATTAAAATAGGGTCCTCTATCAAAACAGCAGACACACCAAATGCAACAAAGTTTAGGGCACTACACAGTAGCAATGTGTAAGTTGCGCTAAGTGCGTAAGTTGATGCTAAAAATCCTAGGAGTAATCCAATTAGCCACCCCGTCTCAGTGAAGCCTTCGTAAAGTGCAAACGTTTTTTCCCAGTCCTTACGAGAATAGAGTTCTGCTATTAGTACATTTTTAGGCGGTTCATGCGCTACATGAAGTATTGACATAATTATATATAAAACTATCAATAAGCCCACATTAGTGGTGATGGTGAAAAGGTAAAGAAGAAATGTTGATGTCAAGAATGAAATGAGTATATAGCGTTTGTAATGTCTTGTTTTGTCGCAGATATAACCCCAAAAGAAAGATGCGGGAATTACCAGAAACAGAGCTGTTGCAGACATAATACCTATGTCAAACAATGATCCACCTATGGCTATTACATACAATGGGAGGAAAATGGACAGTAGCCCAAAAGCCATTTCATGAAAGAAAAACCCTAACCGCCACATAGCCAGAAAACGATTTCAAGGCTAAATTAAAACTTTTACCCGATGAAATTGTCAAGTTTTCATAAATCTTTAATAAAGAGGTGTTTGACTTTCATAATACTTACTGGAGAGCTATCATTAATGGCTAAGTTCAAAATAATCATATCAGACCCGGAAACAAGAACTTCAAAAGTAGTCGAAATTGAAGAGTCGCGTGCCGCGTCTTTAATTGGCAGAAAAATAGGAGATACGATAGAAGGCTCAATAGTTGACTTGCCAGGTCATAAACTCCAGATAATGGGCGGTTCAGACAAGGATGGATTTCCTATGAGACGGAACGTTCACGGCGGAGTCCGTCGACAAGTGATATTAAGTGGAGGAGTCGGATTCAACCCTAAAAAAGAGGGAGAAAGAAGGCGAAAAACAGTTCGGGGAAACGTAATAACTGATGAAATCATGCAGCTAAACATGAAAATAACAGAAAAACCAGCACAACCCAAAGAAGGAAAAAAAGTAAAAGGAAAAGCTCAAACGTCTGGTTCAGAATGAACAAGAAAGAGTTTACTTAAAATTTAATTTTTTCCAGCAAAGACAAAATCTTTAAAACAAACAGGTCTTATTTGAACTGCAAATGGCAGATGATTTGACCAATAATTTGAGGTTTGCATTCAATGTCTAAAGAGCAAAAAAGTACAATCATGCCACGTCAACCAGAAATTAACATTGGCACCATAGGTCATGTTGACCATGGCAAAACTACATTAGTGGAGGCGTTAACAGGTGTTTGGGCATCCAGACATAGCGAAGAGTTGAAAAGAGGTATAACAATAAAGTTAGGCTATGCAGATATGCCAATATATAAGTGTCCAAAATGTGAAACGCCAAAAAACTATTCAACACAACCTACATGCCCTAATTGCGGTTCAAAAGCCACGTTTGCTCGCGCAGTTAGTTTTGTAGATGCACCAGGCCATGAAGCATTAATGGCTACTATGCTTTCTGGAGCGGCAATAATGGATGGTGCGTTGCTTGTAATTGCAGCAGATGAACCATGCCCTCAACCGCAGACAAGAGAACACTTAGCTGCAGCAGAGATCATTGGCATAAAGAACATTGTAATTGTTCAGAACAAAATTGACATTGTTAACGAGAAAAGAGCACATGAAAGTTACGAGGAAATTGAAAATTTTGTTAAAGGATCAATTGCTGAAGACGCGCCTATAATTCCTGTTTCAGCACAACGCAGAGTAAATATTGACGTTCTTATCCAAGCATTAGAAGAGATTATACCCACGCCGAAAAGAGATGAGACAAAAACCCCATTAATGTATATAGTGCGTTCATTTGATGTTAACAAACCGGGTACTCAAATTGAAAAGTTGGAAGGAGGCATAATTGGAGGTACTATACTTCAAGGCAAATTTGTGCTAGGTGATAGGATAGAAATCCGCCCTGGAATAGCTATAGAGAGGGAAGGGAGAAGCAATTATAATCCCTTATTCAGTGAAATTGTCAGTTTGCATGCTGGTGGGAAAAACGTAGAAGAAGCCTATTGCGGTGGATTAGTCGGTGTCGGAACTCTTTTGGACCCCTCATTTTCAAAAGCAGATGGTTTAACTGGGAACATTGTCGGAAAGCCTAACGCACTTCCACCAACATTATCAGAGTTGACATTAGAGACCCATATTTTGGAACGTGCACTTGGAACAAAAGAGCTTATGAAAGTTCAGGAAATTATCCTAAATGAACTGTTGCTTTTGCATGTAGGTGCCGCAATAACTGTAGGCAAAGTTGCTTCGACCAAAAAGGGTATGGTTACAATCAAACTCACGCGACCAGTATGCGCCCAAGCTGGTTCAAGAGTTGCAATCAGTAGAAAAATGGCGGGTAGATGGAGATTCATAGGATACGGAATGATAAAATAGATATGACAATAGAAACTGGGTATGCAATGAAAAAGTTGAAAGTCATATTGGATTCAAACGCCTTTTTTGTTCCGCTCCAGTTTAAGATTGACATTTTTGAAGAATTGAGAACACTTTTGAACGTTAAGCTTGACCCAATATTGTTATCACCTGTAAAGAAGGAACTTGAAACATTAACCCAAAAAAGTTCACCAAAAATGCGTAAATTGTCCGCTTATGCTCTGAAGTTGACTGAGAAATGTAGATTCTTTGAGGTTAACGATACAATTGCAAGTTCTCCAGATGATGCTATTATTGAAATGACAAGAAAGTGGCGATGTCCAGTGTTTACGAATGACAGAGAGCTTAGAAAGAAGCTAAGAAATATAAGTGTGCCAGTTATTTATGTGAGGCAAAAATCACATTTGGAAATAGATGGGAGGGTATAATCTTCTGTTTAAGCTGATAACCCGAGAAGATACAATTCGCATTCCGCCAGAAACTTTCGGCAATCCATTAGAAGCAGTTAGTCTTCAACAAGTTAAAACAAAATATGAAGGAGTAGTTGATGAAGAATTAGGTTATGTTATAGCCGTCACCGATGTGAAAGTCAGTTCTACTGGAAAAATAATTCCAGGAGATGGCGCAACTTACCATAAAGTATCGTTTTCTTTGTTAACTTTTTATCCTAAAATTCAGGAAGTGGTGGAAGGAGAAATTGTGGAGATTGCTGATTTTGGAGCGTTCGTTAGGATAGGCCCTATTGATGCTTTGCTTCATGTTTCACAACTTATGGATGATTTTATTTCATATGATGAAAAACAAGGGGTTTTGTTGGGCAAGGAAACGAAGAGGAAACTCATGAGTGGAGATCATGTGCGGGTTCGAATAACAGCAGTTTCACTTGGAAGAGCTGGAAGTTCTGGAAAAATTGGTGTAACAGCAAGGCAACCATTTCTCGGAAAATTGGAGTGGATTGAGCAGGACGTGCAAAAAATAAAGGAAACAACGGAAAAGAAAAGCAAACAAAAAGCAGAGGGTGAATAAATGAGTGAAAAAGCTTGTCCAACATGCCGCATAATAACTAAAGAGAATGTGTGCCCAAAATGCAAAACATCATCCCTAAGCGACGATTTCGGTGGGCTAGTAATAATGTTTGACCCAGAAGACTCAGCCATAGCAAAAGCTATGAATATAAAAGACAAGGGACGTTACGCATTAAAGGTCAGGTAAATGACTACCGCATACAGCCTAACGCCAGAATTGCGTATAAAACTTAAAAAGCCTCTAGGTACACTGATTCGTGGTTCTTTTAGAGAAACGATAAGAATTTTCAAAGACATGATTGAAAAGGAAACTTTTGCTGTTATAATCTCCGTCGGAGATACTGTTTCAAAAAATCTAACAGAAAACCACTTGCTTCCTAAATTGTCTATCATTGATAATAAAGTAATGCGAAAAGATGCTCAGCCATTTCAGCTTCAAACAGACAAAACAATCAACATTAAAAATCCCCCTGGAACAATCACGGATGAAGCCATAGAAGCGATTTGTGAAGCAACAAAATGCAATTATCGTGTCAAGATTGTTGTGGAGGGAGAGGAGGATTTGTTAACCCTTATTGCTGTTTTGTACGCCCCAGAAAACTCTTTTGTCGTTTACGGTCAACCATACGAAGGCATTGTTGCGATTAAAGTGACTCCCGAGAAAAAAGCAGAGATTGCCGAAATTCTGAAAACCATGAAAGTTGCAAGAAAAGCTAAATAAGAAGGGATTTCATCAAGTCAACACCACAACAGGGAAGCCCATGGAGATAAAAATAATTTCACAGAAAGAAAATCCATTGCTTAAACGTAAGGAAATTTCTTTCGAAGTTGAACACAGCCAGATAGGCAATACGCCCCCACGTCTTGAAATCAGAAAGGCTGTGGCTGAGCATTTAAAGAAGAATTTGGATTTAGTGTTCATTAAAAAATTCGAAACAAAAACCGGGACCCATATCGCTACTGGAATTGCGCATGTCTATGATTCTCTTGAACAAGCCAAGTCTATTGAACCAAAATATATTATAAAGAGGAACATGCCAACAGAGAAGCCTAAAGAAAAAGAGGAAAAGTGAAGGTGAATGTCCAAAAATACAGAAGAAACAACTGAAAAATCCGCTAAAAAAAAGGAAAAAAGTGTTTCACTGTTGTATAAAATAGAAAATGACAAAGTTTTAAGGCTACGTCCAACGTGTGAACGTTGTGGAGTAGGTTATTTTATGGCGGATCACGGTGACAGATACACTTGTGGACGTTGCGGTTTCACACGATATAAGCCTGCGGAAAATAAGCATGTTTAAATTGTACAATGCAGGATATTGTTGATGATTTAAATGATTAGGGTAAACGTTTCTATATCTAATGTTTCAGCTGACCGTTATTGGGACATCAAGAAGCCTATACCTCCGATTCAGATAAATACAAATCTTAATTTGATTGGAGTGGAGAAAAAATCAGAAGATTCTCTTGAGGTCCCATTTGTTTTGACAATTAACTATAATCCTTCTATAGCACAGATAAGCCTCAAAGGAAGAGCATACGTGAATGGTGAAAAGAGCGAAATTGAAAAGGTCTACAAAGAGTATGAAGAAAAGAAACCGCCACCACCCATTATAGTGCAGTCAATTTCTAATGTTGTCTTTGTAGAATCCGTGCTAATATCCAGAACATTGAATGTCCCTCCGCCCATTCCCTTGCCGCAGATACCGCAGGCTAAACCGCCAGAGAAAAAGGCTTCAGAAATGGATTACAGCGCCTAAGCTTATCAGAAAGTGTAACTATTTCAACGGGACATACATTGAAGATCGAGAGGCACCTATGCCTGGAGTCCCATGTTTCACAGGCTTATTTGTAATGGCAAATTCACCTAAATAATGCCCAATCATCTCAGGTTTTATTTCTAAGGAGACGAATTCCTTACCGTTATGCACGTGGATTGTAGCGCCCACCATTTCTGGCAGGATAATGGTGTCTCGCACATGAGTTTTAATTGGTTTTGCGGTTCCTTTTCCTTGAATCTCTTTTGCGTTTCTTATCTTTTCTAGCAGTATTCTTTGTTCAGGTGTTAGACCGCGATGGAGGCTACGTCTTTGCCTTGAAGGAAGCAAGTTAATGAATTCATCCATTGACATGCTTTGCAGTTGGTTAAGCGTGTATCCGCGATACATGAACTCTTTAGGCATTTTCAATCAACCTCCAAAAGTGCAATGACGTCAAATGCTATAAATCTTATCATGTGGTCTCCTTAGCAATTTTCTTCTGACCAGCGCCTCTGGCAGCTATTAATCCAACTTTCTGTCCTGGTGGTGCACCATGTGAAATTGTGGTTACTTTTCGTGCACTTCTTTTGCTGCTACCATATGGATGCACAGCTGCAACCATTGCCCTTCCCCGCGTTCTCGGATATTTATGTCCCTTTGCTTTCATAAGATGGAATTTTGAACCCGATTTTAAGAAGGGTTTATCAGTTCTACCTGCAGCAGAAATAACTCCAACTGTTGCTCTGCAGTGATCATCTACATATCTAGTCTTACCTGATGGAAGTTTAATTATGGTTCCTTGGGCAGTGTGTGTTACAACCATTGCATATGCGCCAGAAGACCTCGCGATTTTGCCACCGTCTCCTAGATGACGCTCTATATTACATATTAATGTACCTTCTGGGATTTTGCCAACAGGAAGAATGTTACCAACTTCCGCAGTTGCCCTCACACCCATCTGAATTTTTTGACCTAAATATGTACCTTCAGGAACTACATTGTAGCATGTTTTCCCATTCTTGAACCTTATTAGAGCAAGGGGTGCCCCTCGCCCAGGGTCATGAACTAAGTCTTCAACAACACCGTCTGTTACTGCATCAGAAAATTCTTTTCTTTCAACAGTAAGTGGATACTGTGCAGGAGCCACTCTCTTATGAGTTGAAGCTCTAAATGTTGACCCACCGCGTCCACGCCTTTGCACACGAATTCTCTTACCCATTCATCATCCCTCTAAATCTACAATATTCCAAGCTTAATTGCAACATCAGTTGCCTTATAGTCTGGATGAAGCTTGACAAAAGCTTTCTTTTTCCCTTGTGGCGTGATTAGAAGGTTGACTTTTTCAACTTTAACTTCATAAAGTTCTTCAACTGCCTTCTTAATGTCCCGTTTTCCAGCTTTCAAGCTAACCATAAAAACCAGCTTGTTTTCCTTTTCAACCATTAAGCTGGCAGCTTCCGTCATTAACGGATAAAGTATAACCTCATAAGGATCCATTATGCTTCAGCCCCTTTCCCAGAAAGTTCATTAAGCGCCTCCACTGCATTGCGTGTCCATATAGCCAATCTTCCAGGATGTGCCCCCGGAGCCAGAATTTCAGCATTCAAATCGTTAACAGTAGTAACATCAACGCCAGGTATGTTTTTTGCAGCTTTCACTATTCCTCTATCCTTTGCCACAATTATCAGAGGACCTACAGCCTGCTTTATTCTTCTACCTCTTAATTTGCCTTTTCCAGCACGAATTTTTCTGCTTTCTTTAACTCGGAAGATGTCAGATAAAACTCCCAGATGCGTGAGAGCCTCTTCAACTTCTTTGACTTTCTTTAATTCTTCTAGTTCGTCTATTATTACTAGAGGAATCGCTGGAACATCCTCAATCGAATGCCCACGAGAAGCTACAATTTCTTTGGAGGCTGTGGCAGCTATTGCTGAAAAAAGGGCGAGACGCTTTTCCTTTTTTGGAATTTTTTTGACAATTTTCTTGTTTGACGTTGGAGGATGCGCTGCTCTTCCGCCGACGGTTCCTGGTGCAAAGGCACCTACTCCGCTGGGTCCTTTAGTTCTGGGAATTCTGGATATACCTAGATTCACACCTCTCGATTCTGCGGATGTGCGTTTTCCAGCCATTGGGTTTCTACCTTGTGGTTGTAACCTGTTTGACTGAATTGCAAGAACAGCACGTTTAATGACGTCAGGTCTTAAAGGAGTCCCAAAGACAGAGGGGAGATTCATTTTTCCAATAGGTTTTCCCTCAAGGTTGAATATTTTCACTGCTTTTTTGACCAATGATTTTCACCGCTTATCTTCCTTGGGGAGATTCAAGTGATATGGACGTAATTTGTGGTGGTTCTTCAGCTACTTGTGTTGGCGGGCGTGCTGGATGACGTAATCTTATTGGGCGCTTCTCTGGACCCACTACACTTCCCTCAATTAGGATGTATGGTCCTCGGATTATGCCGTATCTGACAAAACCGCCTTTTGGCGTGACTTCTTTTCCGTCAGCACCTATTTTGAGAATTCGTTTGTTGTATTCTGTCCTTTGGTGATAACCCATTTGGCCAGCTCTGGCAACGCTATACATAACATGGTGAGGGTTCCACGGACCTAGAGTTGCAATGCCTCTTTTTGTTTTTCTCCCTTTGTGCTGAAGGACTTTTACTCCACAGCGTTTCACAGGTCCTTGGAAACCTTTGCCAGTTGATATGCCGGCTACGTCTATGTATTGCCCTTCCTTGAATATTTCAGTGGGTGTTACTGCTTTACCGAGTATGCTTTTTGCATATTCAAATTGCTGCTGTACTGTTCCTCCACCGATTTCTATTTCTACCATGTCAGGTTTTTTCTTGGGCAAACTTGCCTGTTTGGGTTGCGTAATAGTTATAACGCGAATTTTGGCTATATTAGCCAAGTTTTTCTCGATTTTTTCCAAGTTGTCTTCTGTGCTGAATTTTTCAGGAAGCGTGAAAACACGATCCAACTCATCTGGAGGTTCGCTCATCCAGGTTTCTGTTAGAGTTTGTAGACCGCAATTATTCTTTGTATAAGCCCTTATAGCACATACAAGCATTGGAGGCGTCTCTAAAACTGTTGCTGAACGTATTACTTCTTTGCCAAAGTTTGGTGAACGCTTTTTGTCTTCTATGGTGAAGACATGAACCATTCCCGCTTTATAACCTAAAAAACCCAAAAGCCGTGGTGCCTCAGCCTCTACTTCTGGCCAATAACGCATTCTAGCTACAGAACGTTTGGCACGTTTTCTAGGTAAATAAGCGAGTGAACCATGTCTCGGTGCATGATGTTTTCTATGACCCATTGTTTTCCGCTTCGCAGCTTTTAGCAATAAGAAAATAAAGTTATAAACGTTACCGTTATGTTTAACATCTGAAACGGCAGTTAACATACTTGTTGTACAACACAACTGTAGAATTCATTCTGCGTGTTAAAAAGAACATCTTAGAAACGAGAATCAATCAATATTGATCCTAGCGTCTACGTTTTTCAGATCATCAATCGCATGTGTCTTTTGCCGTTATCTGGCAAATGTTAAATTCGCAGATGCAGATTCACTTCTGGAATCACACATGTCAGACACTACATCTAAGGTTGCAAATGCACTTTATAATTCTGGCTGTTTAAAATTCGGCACTTTTAGAATTAAGTCAGGAGCTACAAGTCCCTACTATATAGACCTTGCATGTCTTCTTTCTTCACCAGAAGAATTAGGAACCATCATAAAAATCACAGCAAGCGAGATTAGAAAAATAATGACTTTCGATAGAATAGACAAGCTGGCCTCAATTGAACTGAAAGGCGCCTTAATTTTGCCAATGATAGCCTATCAACTTAATCTGCCATGCATTGTAGTGAGGAAAGCAGAAAAATCCTACGGAATAACAGGAAGAATCGTAGGTGCAGAAGTTACCAAAGACAACACTATACTATTCTTTGATGATGTTATCAGCGAAGGATTATCTAAGCTTGAGGGAATAAAGCCCTTGGAAGAACTTGAAGCTCAGGTTAGAC
>CAZAXN010000009.1:0-6828 GCA_964489195.1 uncultured Candidatus Bathyarchaeia archaeon | reverse complement strand
GTTTTATAACATGGAAAGAAAGCATAGTGTTGTCTCGGTCAACGGTAATACTATACTTGTGACTATTTCGGGAGACATAATTGAAGAAAAGAAATATCCTGCCTGATTACCGACTTCACTGCTCTAAAGACATTTGAGAGTATTCTTCTGAATGAGCCATTAGAATCGGCTATTTTGGGCGAAAAGGGTTTTGGTGGAGTCGCATAGGTTTAAACTTACGCCTTATTCACTTTTGGGTTTATCTAGAGTCCAAACAAGAAGACTTTTCTTTAGAAGACGCCTGCGCGCGCACATACTATGGGGTGTCAAAGTTGTTAATACCGCGCGCGCGTGCTTTTCTTTTTAAGCTTAAAGCTTCAAATTGCGGTTATTTTGACATTGACAGAAAAATTTAGATTAGATAATTACGTTATTTTTTCAGTTCTTCGATTAGTTTGATCAGTTCTGCTATTATGTAATTGTTTATGAATTTGCCTTTTTCAGCAGAGGCAACTGCGGGGTCGCCACGTATTCCTTCAGGCAAGAATTCTTTTGGGTTCATGATTATTTCGAATTTTGGAAGCTTCTGCATGTTTTTTCTTCTTTTTCCCCTTATTAAGTTAGGTTTTATTGCCATCACACGTGAAGTTTCAATAGTTCCGCCATGCCCATCTTCTTCGCTGAAATATTTTCCACGGAGTTCATATGCAAAATCATAGTCAGAGCACACTATTATTCGCAGTTTTCGCTTTTCAGCTTCCGCAGAATGTTTCCATAGAACATTATGTGCAGCCAGTTTCAAAGCAGCCATTTGCTCTTCATTTGCATGGCCACTAAGAATTAGGAACCGTTTGAAGCCATTGCGGATAAATTCCTCAATTATTTCTCGGGTTATTCTATACAGCGATTGAAAGCTTATTGAAATTGTTCCTGGAAAAACACGTGTAGTTGTGCAGATTCCATATTTCAAAGGTGGAGCAACCAAACTGTCAGTCTTTTTGGCTACTTCAACAGCAACATATTCGGGTTGTAAGCTGTCAGTGCAAAGGGGCAAATGCGGACCATGTTCTTCAACGCTTCCAACTGGAAGGATCATTACCTTGTTTGCTTCAGCTGCTTCTCTCACTTCTTTCATAGTTAATTCAGCAAACCAAAAATTCTCTTCTGAAATCATAGCAATTCCCTTAAACCGCTTAATCCAATTGAGCGAATAAAGCTTTATGCGCGAAAACAGGAGAGGCTAACATGACAACGCTACGGTTTTACGAGTTTGTATTGGCGGTTTTCACAGTCTATTATCTCATTTTCGAAAAGTTTACGCAGTGATTTGAAAACTTTTTTTTCTGACTCACCTATTTTTTCAGCTATTTGAGTAAGCGTTAACCCTTTATCAGAATTTTTCAATACCGACAGTATTTGTTCGTCAAGCTTGTTTAGTTTCACCATAAACGCCATCTCCTGTTTTGTATGCTGTTTTTTGCATTTATGCCCACGCTTTTCTTATAAATTTTTATCTGAGTTAACGCTTTTCAAAGTTTGCAAAATTATGCTCAAAGTCCAAAAACAACCTTCTTTTACATGTTACGTTGCTTATGTTCTCTCCATGCTTCCTTCAGCATCACAACGAAGTTATCTTCGTCTTCGGTTATTCTCTTTTTCACTTCCTTCCATGTTTCTGGGCAATTTTTGTAGTTTACTTTCACAATGTCATGGATGATTTTGTCAATTTCTCCTTTGTCTTCTTTTGTAACTTTCACTCCTGCTTTTTGGAAGATTTGTTGAAGATGCCTAAAATAACAAGTCATGCCAACTCACTCACTTTGAAAGTTTGTTTCTAATTCTCATTTTATTCTCTTTTTTCCTATTTATAATAATTATCGATGTCAAAGTGGACGATTTTTTGATGTGGAAAAACCCTGATAGTTTGCAGGCGATTCAAACTATTTTGTCTGGTGGCTTTTTGATTTTGGCTATGTATTCTGAATCTTGTTTGGAATCATGCAAATCATTTATACTGATTTGTGATTAATAGCAGTTTGCTGTGAGCAACATGCTTGTAACCAATAAGGATCTATTAATGCCTGCAAGACAGAATGGTTATGCTGTTGGAGCCTTCAACATTAACAATTTGGAAAGTCTCCTAGCGGTTAATGAAGCTGCTTTGGAAGAGAATTCGCCAGTCATTGTTGCAGTTACGCCAAGCGCTATTAAGTATGCTGGCTTATCTTACCTCTCAAAAATTGTCAGAACCGCTGCAGAATCAGCGTCTGTGCCTATGTCTCTTCATCTTGACCATGGAGAAACCTTTGACACAGTTAAGAAATGTGTTGAAGCAGGTTTTACATCTGTCATGTTTGATGGTTCATTCCTAAAGTTTGAAGAAAACGTTGCTTTAACCAGAAAAGTTGTAGATTTAGCTCATGAAAAAGGCATTAGTGTTGAAGCAGAGCTTGGTCAACTTGCAGGTGTGGAAGAATCAACTGTTGAAGAAAAAGAAGCAGTTTTAACAGATCCAAATGTAGCTAAAGAATTTATTGAGAGAACAGGCGTAGATGCGCTTGCTGTTGCTATTGGCACTTCACATGGAGCTTACAAGTTTAAGGCTGAACCTAAACTTGACTTTGAAAGGTTAAAACTCATTAAAGAAAGAGTTAATGTGCCACTTGTTTTGCATGGCGCTTCAAGTGTTCCACAATTGATTATTGAAAAAGCAAGTAAATATGGGGCAGAGCTTACTGGAGCAAGAGGTATCCCTGAAGAACACATTAAAAAAGCCATTTCTCTAGGAATTTCAAAGATAAACATTGACACGGATTTAAGATTGGCTTTTGCAGCAACTGTCCGAGAAGTTTTGGCGAATTCTCCTAAAGAATTTGACCCGAGAAAAATTTTAGGTCCAGCGAAAGATGCAATGAAAGAGGTTGTTAAAGGTAAAATGCGCTTGTTTGGAAGTTCTGGAAAAGCTTAATCGAGGAGAACGCAATGAAAATTGGGGTTCTAAGCGGCGGCGGAGACGCTCCTGGAATTAATGCTGTTATTAGAGCTGTTGTTAGGAAGGGTATTCAAAATTATGGTTATGATATTGTTGGTATAAAAGATGGATGGCATGGACTAATGGAAGGCGAATTCTTACCGTTAAATTTGGAATCCGCCTCAGGAATTCTTCCTCGTGGAGGCTCAGTGCTAGGCACTTCGAGGACGAACCCTTTCAAACATGAGAAAGGACCAGAAAAAACATTGGAACACACCAAGAAAGAAGGGATAGATGCCATTGTCGTCATCGGCGGCGATGACACTCTAAGCGTTGCCTATAAAATGGGTGATTTCGGACTCAAATGCGTAGGTGTGCCAAAAACTATTGACAATGACTTGGCAGGAACAGATTACACTTTTGGTTTCATGACCGCTGTTACCATAGCCACAGAAGCTCTTGACAGGCTTCACACCACAGCAGAAACTCATAAGCGAGTTATGATTCTTGAAGTTATGGGACGCTATACAGGATGGATTGCGTTAGAAGCAGGATTAGCCGGCGGCGCAGATGTAATTCTAATTCCTGAAAAACCATTTGACATTGATGAGATTTGCGAGTATATTAGGCGTAGACATGATAGAGGCAGAAACTTTAGCATAGTTGTCGTAGCTGAAGGCGCCAAGCCAAAGGGCGGCAAAGAAATCGTTTACAGCGAAAACATAGACGAGTTTGGACACATACGATTTGGCGGAATAGGCTATTACATTGGAAAAGAAATAGAAAAATGCCTCAACATAGAAACACGTGTTGTTGTTTTAGGACATCTTCAACGTGGTGGTTCTCCTACAGCTTTTGACAGAATATTGGCCACGCGATTTGGAATAGCCGCAGTGGACCTTGTTCACGAAGGCAAATTTGGAAACATGGTTGCCATTAAAGGAAATGAAATAGTGCCTGTGGCGCTTAAAAACGTGATTGGTAAACGAAAAACTGTGGATTTGGAACTTTATAACATAGCAAGCGTTTTCTTCGGCTAGCTAATCCTCCAAAGCTAAGTTTTATGTCGCCAACACTTTTGCAAGCTTCAACAAACTTAAGTCTAAGGGCTTTTCTGTTTTGCACGATTCCTCAAGCTCCAGACTTGTTATTCTCCCTTCTTGTAATCCAACTATTTTGTTACCCTGTTCTTTTGATAACAGTTGAACTGCTTCATTTGCAAATAAGCTAGCTAAAAGCCTGCTTCTAGCGGTTGGGCTGCCACCTCTTTGAGCATAGCCTAAAATGCTAAGCCTAACTTCTGTTCCTGTGTTTTTCTCGATTTCTCTCGCAAGTTTATAAGTGTCTCCTATTCCTTCTGCAGCCACAATTATGCCTGATCGTTTTCCTTTCGCACTGTTTTCCTTGATGGTTTCAAAGATTTCTTCCACTTGGTATTTGACTTCAGGAACCAAAATTGTCTCTGCTCCTACTGTTAACCCTACAGTCGTCGCCAAGAAGCCTCTGGTTTTGCCCATGACTTCAACTATGAAAATTCTTTCATGAGAAATTGCCGTATCTCGAATTTTATCAATTTCCGCCACTGCCGTGTTCACTGCCGTGTCGAAGCCAATGGTTTCGTCTGTTCCAAAAACATCATTGTCAATTGTTGCAGGAATACCCACAACTAACGTGCCTGTTTCTCTGCTTAACTCTAAGGCTCCCCTGAAGGAACCGTCACCCCCAATTACGATAAGCCCGTGAACCTTGTTTGAAGCAAGCGTTTCAGCAGCCTTCTGTATTCCTCTTTTCTCTTTAAACTCTAGGCATCTTGATGTTCGAAGGATTGTGCCGCCTAATTGTATTATTCCTCCCACATTGCGCGGAGTCAGCCTCACAAACATATTTGCCAGCAAGCCTTTCCAGCCTTTTTCAAAGCCTAAAACCTGAAAATTCTTTGAATATGCAATACGGACAATTGCCCGTATGGCAGCATTCATGCCAGGTGCATCTCCGCCACTTGTAACGACACCTATAGTCTTCAACTATCGTATCCTCCACAATGCTAAACTGTTTCAGTAGAATATATTACATTAATAAAATATATTACATTAATAAAATAAATTTTGACTCCAATTGGTAAATGCTGTGGGCAAAGTTCTTCACGTTTTTTTAAAAGATTGACGTTTCGTGAATAGGACAACACAATTACCATTGGTGAAGCAGCATTTACAGCCGTTCTGAATATGACAAGTGCAAATACATTAATAAGCAACGATGCCATATATGATTAACGAATGAGTAGGATCGACACAGAAATCTATGGCAACGAGGCGTTCACTATGTTTTATCGTTTATCTTCATCATTCCACTTTATAAAAAAAGAAAAAGAGGTGAAAACCATGAGTTTGGAAAAAATACAATCAAACAATAAACTGCAGTCTTGGAACAGAAAAGCTGAAAGAACACAAGCATCCAAGGTTGATTACAATTCTGAATTAAGAGCTTGGGTGCAACATGCACTTCTAGAAGCTGAAAGAAACCAAGACTCTAAAAAAAGTGCTCAATTCCTAAATCTTTTAAAAGAACTTTAGGATAAGCACTAAAAGGTTTGCGCAAGCAAACCAACAAAAACAAGTTTTGTTTTGAAATGTTTTCGGGAAAAATTGTGAACAATTTTTCATAATTTCCACATTTCCATTGTCTTTCGCGTAAAATATCCATAAGCGTTAGAACCCTAACATTTTACGCAACCAATCAAAACGATAGTAATGCGGAAATGTTATGGCTGAATCGAAATAGCGAAGGTAAGAAGCGCAAGATTTTAAACATCGTGCATTAATGTTTAATCTAGTGATTAAGTGAAAAAGGCTCCTCTTGGCGTGACTATTGTAGCAGTGTTAACCTTATTGGGTGCAATAGGAGATTTCTTCTTTTTTACTATTTGGGTAGCGTTGGGTGCCATGGGTCATGCAGGCACATACTACAGCCCACCAATCTCCTATTGGCTTGTGCTTTTCAATTCTCTCATACTTTCAATAATTTCCTTTGTCACTTCAGTTGGAATGTTCCATGGATCAAGCTACACTTGGTATTTGGCAATTATTCTCTGGGCGTTCTCAGCATTTCACTATTGTTACGCTGCTTCACTCATGTTTTGTTGTGAAAATTTAATAATTATAATTGGATTGGCAATCTTTGTTAATATCATCTTAATAGTTTACTTTCAGTCAAAACACGTTCGAAACTACTTCCTAAACAATCAAACCAATTAATGTACACTAATCAACAGGTTTGAGTAATTGAGGATAAAGTTTTATAGTGTTGCATTTTCTATGCTTCTTTGGCGGTGGGTCTTAGGCGGGGGGCTAGGGGTCCCTTGCACCGTAAACCCTCTATAGGACGGGCTGAAAGCTGAGGCTGAGGCATCCGTGGCTGCCTTGACCCTTCATTTCCGAAACAAAGACTATCCGTCCCTTGGGGCTGGCGGTTAATGAGCAGCTTCCGTAGGGAAGCCGTCTTCAATGCTTACCAGGCAAATCTGGCCAGGCTCGGGAGAGAGCAACCTAAGTCTGGACGTTCAGCGCTCAAGGGGGTGCGGGTACGAGTGTAGGGTTTGAGGGGTTCGGCGGATTCTGGATGTCAAACCTCAGTGACTCACCGCCTCTTTGGCATTGTCAACTTATAGAGTAAAATCAAAAGATCATTCACAATTTGAAGTCGTTTTTCTGTCTTTCTACGCTCAAAACGAGCGAAATTTGAGCGAATTTAACCTTTCATATAGAGTGCGGGGGGGTGGGATTTACGCACAAATTTACTGGTAAATTTCTATTAACTTATTTGAATATTGCCTAACGTTTGGTAATGCTGTGTATTTTTGTTTCTGTATAGTTTTATAT
>CAZAXN010000008.1:0-35084 GCA_964489195.1 uncultured Candidatus Bathyarchaeia archaeon | reverse complement strand
AAATAGTACAGCTCTATTTTCAATCAAGGAACAAAGCCGCAATCCCCTCGCTTAAGGCTATATTTAGACTCTTGGCTCTGAACCTGAATGGGTCTGGGTCCAGTTATGGGGCTGCCCGGATTTGAACCGGGGTCTAGAGCGCCCGAGGCTCCAAGCCTAGACCAAACTAGCCGACAGCCCCTTTGGCATTGTTTATATTTGAAAACTTAAAAATAAAGTGTTGCTTAATCTTCTAACCCCTTGTCTGAATGAGGAGGAGATGTGAGGAGAGTTTGTCTGTTTCGCAGCGTGTTCGCGGTGTTAAGGTTCTTAAGGCGATTTCTTCTTCTACTAGATTGCAGATTTTGAATTTGCTTTTTGATAAGGGTCCTCTTTCTTACAGTGAGTTGATGAGTTCGTTGAAGATGAATCCCACTAGGGATGCTGGCAGATTTGCTTACCATTTGAAGTTTTTGCTCAAAGCTGATTTAGTTGAGGCTGATGTCGAAGCGAAAAAGTACTGTTTAACTGAGCTTGGCAAGATGGTCATTGACATCACTGAAAGAATAGAAAAAAAGGCTTTTAGACCTAAGAGTATGCTTGTGCGCACTTCACGATTTGCGTTAGAGGATTTTGACGCTAACAAGATTGCGAACTCTCTTATCAAAGAAACGAAAATGCCTGCTGAACTTGCGCAGAAGGTGGCTAAGGAAGCAGAGAAAAGATTGTTGAAGTCGAAGACAAAATATTTGACAGCTCCACTTGTGAGGGAAGTTGTCAACGCTATGTTAATAGAGAGAGGCCTAGAGGAATATAGGCATAAACTCACACGTTTGGGACTTCCAATTTATGACGTGACCTCTCTTATTGACATAAAAAGTAAAAGCTTTGAGGGTTCAGCATCCATACATGAAACCGCTGGAGAAACAGTGCTTAAAGAATATACGCTTCTGAACACTCTTCCAAGAGACATTGCAGATGCACATTTGATAGGTTCACTTTACATCAACAGTTTAGATTCTTGGGTTTTAAAGCCTAACGAAATAGTGCACGACTTGCGATTTTTCTTTCAAAACGGTCTTAACATGGAGAAAGTTAATGTTGTTCAACCGTCTTATTCTGCGCCTGAAAATTTTGAATCTGCATTATTCATCGTCTTTAATGTTCTTTTTAATTCTGCTAGAGAAATAAGTGAAATGCAGGCAATTGATTATTTTAACGTTTTCCTTGCACCTTTTGTAAAAGGCTTGAGTGTCTCAGAGATTAAGAAAGCATTGCGCTTATTTATTGCTAACATTAATCTCCATGTGAATGCTTCCTTAGGTGTAGAGCTTGTAGTTCCAGAATTCATGGCAGACAAGCCGGCCATTGGACCTTTTGGAAATCATAACAGTAAATATTGGGATTTCAAAGAAGAAAGTCAAGTTTTGGCTTCGCTCATTGTTGAGATACTTGCTGAAGAAAGTGCATGCAAGCCTCTATTAAATCCA
The DNA here is from genome assembly GCA_964489195.1 of uncultured Candidatus Bathyarchaeia archaeon. GTDB lineage: Archaea > Thermoproteota > Bathyarchaeia > Bathyarchaeales > Bathycorpusculaceae > CAZAXN01. Next base: position 33,615 of record CAZAXN010000008.1, on the reverse strand, counting down.
AAAATTATTGTAAAAATTCGCCCAGAAGTATTTGTTGATGAAAAAGCAAAGGCAATTCTTTCAGAGGCACACAAGTTTGCATCAGAGAAAGGTGTGCTATACTTTGCCAATTTATTGGAAAAAAGTCGAGAGAGCTCCACTTTTTCTGGCTCCGGAGTTAACCTTGGAATAGATTTGAATGGAGATTGGGAAATTGACACATTACGCACGGGTTGTTTAGGATATGTAAGTGTTAATTTGCCTAGAATAACCTATGAGTCAGGAAGGGATAAGGCAAAGTTTTTTGAAATTTTCCGAGAAAGGTTTGAGATGGCTGTTCGCGCTTTGGAAATTAAGGATAGGATGCTGAAACAACGTGGAAGAGGCCTGCTGCCATTTTTAATGCAAAATGTGAATGGCGATTATTATTTCAGGCTTGAGAATTGTTCTCGATTGATTAATCTAGTTGGGCTAAAAGAATCAATTGAGGCTTTCTATGGAAAAAGCATCTATGACTGTGAAAATGGGTTAGAATTTACTGCGGAAATTGTGCAAAATATTCATGTTTTTACTCGTAAATCTGGTAGAAAACGGGGGAGACGTTTATTCACGGCAATATTGCTAGATTCAGAAGCTTCAGAAAGATTGGCAAATTTTGATATTGAAAAATACGGCATTGCAAAGGTTCGATTTTCCGGAACAAGGGAGAAACCATTCTATTCAGCAGTCAGCAAGTTAATTCTTAAAGATGGCAAGATTTCTCCTGAATCTTTAGTGTTTGAGCAAAAAACACGTGAACTTCATGCTGGCGGAAACTTGACTGTAATAGAGCTTGGAGAAGCTGAACAGAAGCCAGACGAGCTTTTATCATTAACTAAGCATGCCTTTGAAGCTTATAAAATTGAGTTCTTGACATACAATCGTGAATTAGCTTATTGTGTTAACTGCAAAAAAAGTTGGATTGGCTCATTACATAAATGTCCTTCATGTGGATCAACAGGCACTTTAGCAGTGTTTAATCGATTCGAATTAACATAGTAAAGTGCTATTTTACTGCTCCTAGTATTAGAGCAAGAAGTGCCATTCTTACAACTATACCATTCCAAACTTGCGGAAAATATTTAGCGTAAGGGGTGCTGTCAACTTCAGCGGCTATTTCATCCACTCTTGGAAGCGGATGAAGGATTATCAATCCTTCTTTAGCATTGCTTAAGGTTTTCATATCTATTCTGTATGAACCTTTAACTTTCATGTATTCGGCTGGGTCTGGGAAGCGTTCCTTTTGTATCCTTGTGACATATAAAACGTCAACTTGGGAAACTATGTTTTCAAGGCTTGTTTTTTCTGTAACAGAGATTTTGTCCTTTATTGTTTGGAGAACTTCTCTACGCATTTTGAGAGATTCAGGCGAAATTAAATAGAGTCCAATATTGTACAGAGAAAATGCGTAAGCAAGAGAATGAACTGTTCTTCCATATCGTAAATCGCCAACTAATGCTATTTTTAACCCATCAATCTTTCCCTTCTCTTTCATAATCGTGTATAAATCTAATAGAGCCTGTGTAGGGTGCTCTTCTGCGCCGCTTCCACCATTGATTATTGGAGCTTTTGCAAATTCTGCTGCAAGCCTAGCGGCGCCTTCAAGTGGATGCCTTACAGCTATTACATCAGCATAATTTTCGACAGTTCGCACTGTATCTGCAAGATTTTCTCCCTTTCTAACAGAAGCAATTTCTGCTTCTGCAAAGCCTATCGTTGACCCACCAAGCTTATGCATGGCAGCCTCGAAGCTTAAGCGGGTTCTGGTGCTTGGTTCAAAAAACAATGTTGCCAGAATCTTGCCTCTAAGCATCTCTGAGCCTTTTTTGGCCATAGGCTCCATGGTCTTGGCGATTTTTAAAATGTAGTCAATTTCTTCTCGAGTGAAGTCTTTGATTGATATTATATCTCTGCCTTCGAACCCCAAGTCTACACCTAGAAAAACAACTCTATGCAACTCCTAGATAACTCTTTATCAAAAATTCTTGAATGCTTTTTAGTTCAAGTTTAAATCTTTAAATCTTCTATCTTTGTTAGGAGTATAGCGTCTCAAGGAAGGAGAGTTTCGTATGAGTGAGACAATGTTACATGTCTCTAAAATTAAGAATGGCACAGTTATTGACCACATTACGGGCGGACATGCTTTAGATGTTGCGAAAATTTTGGGAATAAATAGACTTGAAAAAAGGGTTATCACTATTGCGATTAATGTTCCAAGTAAACGTTTCAAAATGAAGGACATAGTTAAAATAGAAGGCAGAGAGCTTAACCCACAAGAAGTACACAAAATTGCTTTGTTGGCACCACATGCAACCATAAATATTATTCGCAATTACAAAGTTGTTGAGAAGCAGAGGGTTAAGCTTCCTGAAGTTATCGAGGATATAATGAGGTGCACCAATCCTGCTTGCATAAGTAATAGTAATGAGCCTGTTCAAGCTAAATTTTACGTGGAAAGTGAGGAACCACTTTTGTTAAAATGTCATTATTGCGGTTTCATCATGGAAAAGAAAGATGTTTTAGAACAGTTTTAGATTTGCTAGTATTCGGATTTTGAGATAATCCTTATATCGTAAGAGAGACTATTCTGAAGTTAGATATGTCCGAATAGAGACATATTGTATACATGTAGAACTTAAAAACACATGGTGAAAAAAATGTTAGAAACACTCGTAATAGCATCATGGACATGTTTAACAGCTTATACCATTTGGTATTTCACGTTAGCAAGCCATTGCTTTCCAATAACCTTTAATGAAGCCAAAATATTATGGAAAATTCATAGGCAGAACATGGCTTGCAATGCCAACAAATGGCGAATAATAAAACGTAAAAACAGAATAATTGGTTTTGAATGCGGATGCGGACATAAACATATACAGAAACGCCCAATAATAGCCAACCTACCCAACCCAAGCATTATCTCAGTAAATTCAAAAAGCACATCATTCGACAAACTACATACTTCATACAAGTCAGAATAAATTCAAATTTAGCTGCGCCGAATAATTCATTTTTACAATGCTTACTCTAAGAGATTCTTTATTTTTGTGTGAATAATAGACGATCTTGGCGCCGCCGGTAGGACTCGGACCTGAGTTTTATGGTGAAATCTCCCGCACAACCCTTTTTTCTGTTTTTACAACGTGAAACTCTACGCTTTTAATCTTTTATGAAGTTTTTGAAATGATGAGTGCCCCGGCTTCTGAGCCTACAGGCTATGATTGTGATTCGCGTTAAAAACTAATTTCTGTTAGGAGACATTAACAGAACAAATCGTTCTAATTATCTTTCAAATTATTCGGAAAGAGTCTTTACATGTATTTCGGTAATTTTGCGTCGCCAATGATAAAGATGTATCTTGCCACGAAAAACACAAGTATTTTATAGCATGTTTTATTTTGTCATTGGAGATGGGCATGAGGTTTGTTGCTAGGAGTCGCTTGAAATCACCTTGGCTTTTTCATCTGAATACTGGTTCGTGTGCAGGTTGCGACATTGAGATAGTGGCGGCTTTGACTCCTCGCTATGATGTTGAACGTTTGGGATGCGTCCTTGTTGGTTCCCCACGCCACGCCGATGTTCTGCTGGTGACTGGTCCTGTTACACGTCAGATGTTGCCGCGGTTTATTAGGGTGTATGAGCAGGTGCCGGAGCCAAAAGTTGTTGTTGCTGTGGGTACGTGCGCTTCTTCTGGAAGCCCGTTTATGGGGAGCCAAATGATTGAGGGGCCTATGGACAGGATTGTTCCCGTTGATGTTTACGTTGTCGGGTGTCCGCCTAGACCTGAAGCAATTGTTAAAGGTGTTGTTACAGCGGTGAAAAGGAAGTTTGGGTGAAGAAGCCTATGATAGGTAAGCCCGATGACGTAAAGGAAATACAGGTGGATTATACGCGTTTACGCATACCCTTTGGTCCGGTGCATCCGGCGCTTAAGGAACCCGTTTCGTTAAGAGTAACTGTTAGGAAAGAGGAGATTCTTGATGTTGATATAGTTTTGGGGCATGTTCATAGGGGAATAGAGGCCTTAGCGGAGAATCGGAACCTTGTTCAGACACTTTATTTGGTTGAGAGGATCTGTGGAATATGCTCCCACAGTCATACCACATGTTATGTTCAAGCATTGGAGGAAATCGGCGGTATACAGCCTTCCGAGCGTGCTCTTTACCTTAGAACGTTAATTTTTGAGCTTGAACGCATGCATAGTCATCTATTCCTGCTTGGAATTATGGCTTATGAGGCGGGGTTTGATACCCTTTTCATGTTCACTTGGCATGTTAGAGAAAATATTCTCGACTTGTTTGAAACGATAACAGGTAATCGTGTCCATCACTCCATGAACACTGTAGGTGGGGTGCGCTGGAATGTAACCCCACAAATGATTGAAAAGACTAGTGTAACTATGAAAAATGTAGAGAAGTCTTTCAAGTACATTTATGATGTTTTCCAAGATAAAACTGTTGAAAAAAGGTTATGCGAAGTTGGTGTTCTAAGTGGTGATGAGGCTAGAGAGCTTTGTGTTGTGGGTCCGACAGCTAGGGGTTCTGGAGTGGATATGGATGTTAGAAGGGACTATCCCTACGCCGCTTATAATGAATTGGAAGGAGACGTTTCGGTTGTTGTTAGGAAGGATGGTGATGTGTTTGCAAGGACGGAGGTTCGAATTTTAGAGTTATTGGAGTCGATTAATCTTATTCGAAAAATTTTAGAGAAACTGCCAGGTGGCCCCATTTCCCAAGAGGAGAGCCTCCTAAAGTTGATGCGGAAGATTCCGGAGGATGAAACTGTCTCTATGGTGGAGGCTCCTCGTGGGGAGCTTCTATATTTTGTAAAAACTAATGGAAGGGAGGGGTTGTGGCGGTTGAAAGTGCGGACTCCCACGATCCCGAATGTGCTGGGACTTAAGCCTATGTTAATAGGATGCGAAATTGCAGACATACCTGTAACAGTGGCTTCTATAGACCCTTGCATGGCGTGTGCAAACAGAATAACAATTGTTGATTCAGCCAATGAGGAGGCGAAAATTGTGGGTTTAGATGCTCTGTGGCGTAAGCGTAGAGGAGGGGAAAAATGAACACCGCTGCAACGCTATTTTTAGCTTTTCCAGCAGTTTTTATCATAAGCCTCCTTTTCGAGGGAGTTGACAGAAAAGTTCATGCGCGAATGCAGAAGAGGATAGGTCCCCCAATAATCCAGCCTTTCTACGATTTTATCAAATTGTTTAACAAGGAGAGGATAGTTCCAGTAACGGCTTCTTCGAGGATTTTTACAGCAATGCCGCTGGTAGCCGCTGCTGCCTCAATTTTGGGAGCCGCCATACCCTTGTCCAACATAATCACAGAGACAAGCATTGTCGGCGATTTAATACTGGTTTTATACTTGTTGGCGATGTCTTCCATTGCCTTGATGGTTGGAGGCTCCTCTTCAGGCAACCCTTATGGGGCTATTGGTTTCTCTCGGAAAATGAGTATGGTGATCGCCTATGAAGTGCCTATGCTTATAGCCATAGTGTCCTTGGCATTCAATCCATGCCATTCTTTAACAATATATGATGTTGTTTGGACTCAGATTAAGATGCGATCGCCGCTGGCGTTTTCCTATCTTAGTGGGGCGGTTGCAGCAACAGCATTTCTATTATGTATTCCGGCGGCAGCGATGGCTGTTCCCTTCGACATTCCTGAGGCAAAAACCGAGGTTGTACACGGCATTCTTGTTGAGTATGGCGGTCCATATTTGGCGTTGATAAAGCTTGCCAAGGCAACTTCAAGCTTTGCTCTAACATTCCTTGTGGTGACGCTTTTCTTCTATACTCCAGCATTATTTGAAGGATATGTTTCGCTTGGACATGGAGGCAACTTGCTTTTATGCCTTGCAACCGCTTTGGCTTTTATGCTGCTTACTATAACAGTGCCTCGCACCGTTTTTGCTCGTTTGAAGATAGGTCAGGCCTTCAAGTTTTACTGGATTATTCCGTTAATGTTATCAGTGGCGTCTGTAGTGTTATCTGTTTTAGGGTTGTAGGAGGAAACGTTATGAAGTTAGGAGTTATACTTCGAGATGCGTTGCGGTCGCTTTTCCGTAAACCTGTCACCGTCCAATACTTAACTAAAGCTGGAGAAATGGTGCCCGTTCCCGAACGGTATAGGGGCAAGATAATTTATGACAAAGAAGCTTGTATAGGATGTCTCCTGTGCATCAGAACATGCCCAAGTGGCGTAATAACCGCAACTGAAGAAAAGAAAGTAAAGTTTAACATCGCTAGGTGCATATTCTGCGGACAATGCGCGGAAACATGTCCTAAAGACGCCATCAAGCTTGGTTCCGATTTTGAAATGGCAACCCATGAAAAGGATGAGCTAATTATCCAGTAAGATTTATTAGATTTAAGAATGGGTTCAAATATAGAGTTGGCTGAAAAAAATTTGTCACAACAACCCCGCGAACTCGTTGTCTTAGTATTAAGGGACATTGTATTTAGGCATCTTGAATTTCGGTCGTTAGAGGATTTTTTAGTTGAGAAGTGTAGATTTAATAAAATTGAAGAAAAAGAACATAAAATTTTTGAATTAAAACAGTTAATTCCAATAGAATGTGGAGAAATTATTTTTGAAGAGAAGGTTGAGGCTCCAGTAGTTTTAGAAGAGACTGAAAAGAAACTTTCCTCATTGAAAATTTATGAGGGAACATATCAGGAAAGCAAGATCGGGATTTTTATACTTGGTGACACGACCCGGAGAGAGGATGTAGTTGCAGGAGCAGATGAAGAAGAGCAATATACAGTTTACACGGTTGAGTATCAAATGATTAAGCTTATCAGCGAAAGTGGTTATGCCATTCAGCAGTTTATTGAGCGCTTAACCGTAGACCTTGGAATGGAGATTAAGTCAAAGGAATGGGTTTTCCATAGATGTAAAGAAGGCTAGGCTGTACCGATTAGGCTGAGAAGAATGTTGGGTTGAAGACCTAAGATAATAGATATCGCTGCTAGAATTGCCGTGGGAAGCCACATTGTCAGGTGAACTTCATTAACTTCTTGCGTGTTTTCAGCTGTTTGACCCATAAAGATTCGATGAAATGAACGAATCAAAAATATAAATGAAATCATGGACATACAAACGAGAAATATTAAGCCTAAAACGGCTATAATGATGCCTCCCAAATCTAGTAAAAATTTATAGGCCACATTATAAAGAAGCCATTTTGCGTAAAACCCACTTAATGGCGGAATGCCTGTTAGCGAAAGGGCGCACATTATGTAGCTTAAAGCTGTTTTGTTCATTTTTCCAAATAAGCCTCCAAGCATATCCATGTTTGCTGTTCTGGTATTGAAGAAAACTGAGCCTAAGCTTAGAATAATTCCTGTTTTCATTAATGCACTGTTTACTAAGTAGTATTGTCCCGCAATGAAGCTCATAGATGATGTGAGTAAGCTTAAAGCGAAGACAGCATGTCCAATTTCATCTATGCTGCAGTATGCTAGCATTCGGTAGAAGTTATTTTGTGGATACGCCATTAAAGCGCCGAATACCATGGAAACTAACCCTATGCCCATCATTAAGGCGATAATAACACTGGAAGGATAAATTTTGTAGAATGGAGCAACCAAGTTGTAGAGAGCAAGGATTAAGGCTATAGGTTCCGCGCAGAAAAATCCGTTGATGATTATGGTGGACCCTGGAAATACATCGGGTAACCATCCGTGGAAGGGAACAACTCCTATGTCAGCTCCAAGACCAATAATGAAGCAGGCAACTGCAAGCATAAGCAACTGTGGGTTTTCGATAAGACGTGTTCGTATGTCTGGGTTATTGGCTATGGTGAACAGATTTGAGTTGCCAGTTAAAAAGTATATCAAAAGTGTTCCTAATAAAACAAAGAGAGCGCTTACTGCTGTGATTATTAGGTATTTGAAGGCTGCTTCTGTTGATAGTTTGCTTGGATTGTGAGCGACTAAGATTACTGAAACACCAATTGTCAATTCTACGAAAAGGAAAATGCCGAACAAATCGTATGAAAGTAAGAGCCCCAACATACAGCAAAGAAAAAGCAATAAGAAAAAGTTGTATATGCTTGGCTTTAATCGACCGCCTTTCTCAGCCTTGACATTATAAATTGACGTTAAAAAGAAAATTAAGGCGACGCCTACCAAACCAGCTATGTTCCTTAAATCAGCGTATAAAGAAAGTTGTGGAACTTCTAAAACCTCGCCAGCAAGAGCATACGGAACCATCAATAACACTGTAATTAAAGTTAAACAAGCACTAAAGAGTAACGTGATTTTCTCGATTTTCTTGATGAAAGATTCTAAGAACCAAAAAGGATGTAAAAGTAGGTGTAAAATTCCTATGGAAAGCGGAACCATTAGCGAGAGAAGTGGAAGTAAAGAGTACACTAGCTCATCAACCTCCATTTCCTAATTGACATGGTTTCATAATCACGATAAGCCTCTGTAATTATGAAGACGCCAACAATATTTACGAAAACCATGAGGGTAAGTATAAATGGAATTAGTGCTAACGGGCTCTCTGCGAATAATGGATAAAGCGAGTTTTCAGCCATGTTAAGACCAACAAGGATTTTCAAGGGGTCAACCCGTGCAGCAATGGTGAAAATTGAGAGGGAAAACATGAAAGCTACGAAGGGAAGGGCATCAATTTTTGCTGGGAGGAAAGATGAAGTGAAAATAGATAAGATTATGTTTGAAACCACTATCGCAATGAGCAAAATGCCGCCTCTTCGAACATTGACGATGGGCTTATCACTCACATTTTCGGTCTTTATCATGCCCCAATAAATAACTAAGGGAGATATGGCGGCGGCGGAAAACCATTCAGCAAAAGTTGCGAAAAAATCAATTAGTGCCTCAAATCCTAAGCCCATTATAAGATTAACAAGACAGAAAATCAGCTCCACAAGCCCTAGGGCGGCTGCTTGAAAGGAGAGCAAACAAATCATTTGTCGTGTAGTTTTCGCGAATATTCCACATGATGTGGCGAATGTTGATATAGTCAAAGCTACAACTACAATTGTTTCCATATTTTATCCCCAAAGAACAGCAACTAGGACGACAACTACTGCCCCTGCTATGAAGGATAGGACCGCGGCAAAATAATTCTGTTGCACATCTAAGCGAAGCACTTTTCTGCACATGTTGAAGAATTTTTTGGATATCGCCTTATAAGGGCGGTCAACATCTGATAGGCGACATACACTATCAATCCTTGTTATTTTAGATAGCACATAATAAAGATGAAAGGCACCTTTAAAGTCGAGGGAAGTAACATCTTCCCCGCAGAGGAAGGGTTCGAATGCCTCTTTCGCTCTTTCAGCCTTTATTTCTTCGCGAGCAATCATCATTCTCGAAAAATAGTTAATAACAAAGAATAAAAGTAAGGACACCCCTAAGACAGAAATACCCACAGTTAAAGGTTCCCAAAAGCCAAGCGGTGTTATCACCGCAGCAAGTGTTTCGATGATAGGGAGTGGATAGCCTAACTGCTTAATCCAAGGAGCCATCAGCAAGTTTATCGATAACTGGGGAAAAATACCAAGTACTATCAAAATACCTGAAAGAACAATCATGGGCATAGTCATTGAGAAGGGTGGATCATGAACCGGGGGAATTGATTTATGCTTTCTCTCTCCCATGAAGACCGAATGAAGCAACCTCATCAAAAGCGCTATGTTGAGTACACTTCCCAGAAAAGCGATAATTATGAAAAATACACTCCCTAAGTTGAGAATGCTGTGGTAGACTAAATACTTACTAGCGAAAATACCAAACAAAGGAATCATAGACAAAGCTAAAACGCCAATTGTGCAACAAGTAGCAGTTATGGGCATATGTCTGTAAAGCCCACCCATTTCGTTGATATTATGTCTGCCAGTTTGATGAATCACGGCGCCAGCACAGAAGAACAACAAAGCAAAAGATGAAGTATGCGATAGCATAAGCGAAAGACCTGCAGCAACTCCAAAGGGGGTCATCAACCCAATCGCCATCATAATATAGCCTAGTTGAGAGATAGTACAATAAGCTACTATTCTTTTAAAATCACTTTCAATAAGCCCGTTTAACGCAGCAATAATTATAGTAACGGCTCCAATAAATGTAACTATAAAACTCCATATGGTAACATTTCCAAAAAAGGATGGACTACGAAACACGGAAACAGAAACCACGTAATCATGAAAAATGTGAAAGAAGAAACGGACAATCAAGTAAATTCCTGTCTGAAGACCGCAAACATGAAACAGAACAGTAGCTGATGTTGGAGCTACTGTTCCATCAGGTAACCATGTATGCAAGGGAAATTGGACAGCCTTTGGCAGTGCTGCGATGAGAAGAAATAACATAATAACCGAAAAGAGAGGTTCTTCTACTGAAAATATTTGACCGATTTCTGAAATTTCTAAAGTTCCCACCATAAAATAAAGCATAACGCTAGATAGGAGGAGGGTGATACCGCCTATATGCGTCATGACAAGGCACTTCATACCTGCCCCTAAACAGAATGGGTCCTCCTTCCAGAACGTAATTAACACATAGGAGCAGATACTAATCAACTCCCAGAAAATCACTAGAACAAGTAGATTGTTAGAGAAAAGGGCTCCGTTCATAGCGCCAAGAAAAAGTAAAATAAAGGAATAAGACCGGTTGAACTCTAAGCTAACCTTATATGCCCTATTCCATGGGGAGAGGTAATCCACGTTATACGTGAGTGCCAATGCACAAAATAATGATGAGAGAAGGGCAGGTATCAATGCTAGATAGTCTATATACAAGCTAATACTAATAGTGCCTAAGGGTATGGCTAATGCGAATCTCGATATCGGACCAGTGTTTCCAACAATATTGATTAACGCAAAGATTAACAATAACGTGAAATACGATGTTGAAATACATACAGCCTTTGCTAATTTATGCCCGAACTTTGGAACCTTTGCTATGAGGTGCGCTATTACAGCCGTAAGTATTGGTAACAGTATTGTCGCAAACGCAAGTAAAGAGCCATAAATCATAAATCTCCACACTTCAAAGAAACCAAGATTGTGAAAACTAAACTATATATCTTGCTATAATTCAAATATTTTTTAACTGGATCCTTTTCGTTTCTTTTTTGTTCCACTTTTCCGCATTGGGTAAACGTCCTTCGGCCAATCTTCCGGCAAGATTAATGGCTCCAAATTCGGATGCCCTTCAAATTTCACTCCAAACAGATCGTGGATTTCACGCTCATAAAGAAGTGCTCCTGGGATAATATCGGTTATGGTAGGAGCTACATCGTCATTTAAGGGCAAATTAATCCGCACAGTTAACAAAATCCCTCCCCCGCTCAAGTGGTAGAGAAGTTCAAACGCGTCGCTTGATTGAAGTCCTGTAATGCCAGATAAATGCACAAATCCGTCGTTCTTCAAGAATGCAATCACCTTTTTAAGATGTTCCTTGCTCACACGCACAAAGATACGCCCTGCCCGAGGAACTGAAACCTCAAAGTTACGAGGCGAAATCAAATTCTCCAGCCTTTTGACGAGATTGGATTCCGACATTATTGTACTTCTCCTTCCAATACACGCTTCTAACTCCTATTTAACACTCACTCCATAGAACCTAACCACTCAGATATATTTGCAGAAAAACGCCTACGCTTCTAGCTTGTCGCAAAATTGAGTTTTTGTGTTAATTCCATTTTGGTCGTGCGCTACGCTTCTCCATGGTCGAAAGATAAACAGCAGCTTCGCGGACCAAAATAGGATTAAAATTCCTAGTTTATGCCTTAAAATACTAGCTTATGCAACTACATTGCAGATTCGCTTTCTCTTTATGGCTTCCTCGATTTCTAGGGCTATTCTTCTGCCGGCATACATTTTCTCCCCGTACTTTAGATAGGCGTAGGGTGATGTCCCGATTCCGACGTTTGTTCCTGCAACAATGCGCGCTGAAATTTCAAAAGTGTAGATTTCTAAAGTGTCCGTAACAACGGTTTCTAGACAAAATGGTCCTATTATCCCTGGTGGAGCGAGTTCTTTCGCTGTTTTTTGCACGTTGTCGCCCATTTTTAGGAGTTCTGGCAGTAGCGACTCGCGAACGGTTAGAGGGATGTTCCCCACAATTGTGTAAGTGGGACTTACGTCTATTTCCAGCTGTTCGGTTGCTGACACCCTCCCTATGGCGTCTACTGTGGATTCGTAGCGTTTGTCCACACCTAGAAATTCGACGTCATCATTTATTATTGACGAGAAGTAGTGGGGGTAAACGTTCACGCCCAAAACATACTCCTGCAAATGTATTTGATCAACGTCTTCCTTGCTGAGCAGGCCGCGGCGAACCATCTCCTCCACTTTTTTGCGGAAAGTCTTGGGAGAATTTGCCAAAAAATAGCCTTTCCCACCCTTGGCTCCGGGAAGTTTGGCTATAGCTAAGCCGCTGATTTCCTCTGGGCTTTTAAAGGTTTTCGGAAGCTTAAGCCCGGCTTTTCTAAGCCATTCTGCCTGTTTCTCGCGGTTCGCCTCCCATTGGAGGAGTTGGCGGTTTCCAAACATGGGAACATAAAACCTGTCCATCAATTCTTCAATGCTTAGATAAGCCGTAAAAGAGCCATGAGGCACAATGATAGTGTTAAGCTTTCTGAGTTTTTCCTGCACTTTGTCATCCAACAATTCTGCAAAGTCATCTACTATTATGAGTTCGTCCGCTAATGGAAACTTCTTGTAAACAATTGTGTCTTTTTCTTTGCATATGCATACAGTTCTGAAACCCTCTTCTTTAGCGCCTTTAAATATGTTTAATGCCGAATGGGAGCCTATAGTGCCTATGGTTAAACGCTTCAAATTATATCTGCTTATTAGCTGGCTTATTTCTTCACGGGTTATCATGTTACAATATCCTCTAGTCTGCCCTCTCTAATGGCGCGTTTTATCTCCATGGCAACTCTTCTGCCAGGTCCAACTTCCGCGCCATACTTATATTTCATGTACGGCGAAGTAGGTTCTACACATGGGCAGCCGGGCACGCGGGGGCTAACGTCGAAAACATAAAATTCAAGGTTCTTGTTTACCGCGCCTTGCAGTGCGAAAAGCCCTATTATGCCAGGCGGATACTCTTTTTTGCAGACTTCAACGAAGCGTTCCGCTGCTTCAAAAACTTTTTCAAGCTGGCTTTCCCGCATTGTAACGCCCATATGCCCAATCTCAATGTTTTGCGTGACTATTCCAAGTTCTAGCTGCTCTTGAGCTGGAAGGTCTAATACACCATCCAAGTCTGTTTGAATTCGTCTATCAAACCCTAACAAGTCGATTTCGTCTGTTAATGGCGACCAGAAAAAGTTTGCGTTAAACTTGGCGCCTATCACATACTCCTCTATAACTGCCTTTGGGAGGGTTTCGGGGCTTATAATACCCTTTTTTATGCGCTCTTCCTCCTTCCTTCGGAATTCTTCGGGAGAAGAAGCGTAGAAGAAGGCTCTTTCTATGGCGCGTTCTTTTTCTGGAACTTTAACTATGACGAGGCGGTCTATCTCTTCTGGAGTCTTAAAAATTTTTGGTGTTGGAATTCCCGCTTTTTCTAGGAGGTAATACTGGTTTCTTGGTATGTTACGTTCTTCGGTTTTAAGTATGAAACGGTTTCCCATTATTGGAACAGTGAAACGTTTTTCAATGTTTTCGCAACCCACGTAGACTGAAAAAGAACGGTTAGGCACGAAAATAGTGTTTAAAGCGCGTAGCTTTTCAATGTTTTCCACGTCCACGACGCCTGCGAACTTGTCCGGCAAGAGCACGTGGTCAAAGAGATTTCGATAGTATTTTATGTAGGTTTTTTCACGTCCCTTCTGGCATACAACCACCGTTTCGAAACCTTCTTGTTTAGCGCCGTGGGCGATTTCCAGCGCCGAGTGGGAGCCTAAAACGCCTATCCTTATGTTGTGTTCGCCGTATTCGCTGACTATCCCAGCAATTATTTTCTTGTTAATCACGCTTTCTCGCCCACATACTCTTTATATTCTCTCATAGTTTCAGCAAGGCTCGGCGCATCAAATAACTTACGGTTTGTTATGGCGTTCGCCGCCGCCATATACATCTCGCTTATCAAAGCTTCCAGTTTTGGGTCAAGTCTAGGTGGCTGCACTTTCACTAACGTTTTCCAGTTTTCGATGCCCTTCTCTTTTACTTTTTGTTTGGCTTGTTCCACTTGTTTCGCCCATTCTGTCCGCCTATAGTATATGCGGGCTACTTCCTTGCTCACGTGTAATCCTCGGTATGTGAACCTGCACTCGTCCAGTGTGCCAACCACGTCTGCCACCATAAGCCTTCTCTTGTCGTCGAACGCCAGTTCTATTTTGCCGTCCTCGTTCACCAAGCTAGCCTTTGAAGCTATTTCGGTAATTGTCTCATCTGCTTTAAGGAGCACTGCTTTGATTTCTTCCAGCTCTTGGTCTGTTAAGCCCGCTAATTGTTTGGCTTCCCCCCATGTTATGTAGCGGTCGCCCTCCTCAAGTTTCGTGCTAACGTCAAAAATTGGTTTTGCAAGCCTTTCGCCAACCTTTGGATAATGGTCTAAGCCCAAATCCTCCAGCGTCACCAAGCCTTGCTTAAGCCTTTTGAAGACTGATGAGCCTTCTGGCAAGCCGTTTCGGTAAATAATCTCCAAGGGGATTAGGAAGTTTTTAAGCGTTGGCGTGTAAACACTGTAATCATATTTTAATTTGCCATCTTCCATGTAGGCTTTTGGCTTGTAAACGTTTACGAGATGGAATTCCATGACGTTTGTGAGCTTTTCCAACTCGTCAAAATGCATGACTTTGCCCTTCTCATCCACCAGCCCTCGATAATGGGTTCTTATGCCCTTCTCCTCAAGCCTTTCAAAGCAGTAAGCCCCCATTAGGCATAGGGCTGAGCCTTTCCCCTCAATATGGTCTGGCATTTCCCCCCAATCAAAAACCGAGTAGCGATCTGAAAAGTGGAATCTGCCAACACCCATACGCGTCTTTGTAGGCTTCTTTATCACTTCAAGATCTTTCACACTTCCCATATTAATCCCTCAATCTTTTAATTTGGCAAAGTATTTTTGTTTTTTCTACTTTCATCCGAGACATCTTCTAATCTTAGCCGCCTCAATAAGTGAAGTGAAGGCGCCGACTTTGTCGCCGTCTATGTAGGATATTAGGAAATTGTTTGCAAAGTTTTCATGTTTCTTTTCAATGGAGCTTCTAGGTCCAAGTTTTATGCTGAAGGTTTTTTCTATGGCTTTGATGTCGGCTAAGACCTCGTTTAGAGCAGTCATTAGCTTCTCCGTGCTCATGCCTGCTTTTTTAGCCACTAATTTACAATTATCCTTTAGCATTTCTATGTTTCGCCATGAAAGATAGCCACCCGCCATGCTCAAGTCATGTTTTAGGTTTGCATAGTATTTTTGGATCAGTTTCCATTCGTCTTCTTTCATCTCCTCAAAGAACATGCCGCCCAAAAGCTCTGGAGGTATGCCTAGAGAGTAAAGTGCAGCGGCGAACGGTATGGCTCTTGGAAGGGAGACTCCTCCAACTCTGCGGCTGTAGCCGAAAAGCCCTATGTGAAGCTTTCTAGCCCTTCGCGCGGGAACATAGGAGGCCATGGTGTTGATGAGGGGAGCCAACTCCTCAACAACTCTCTCATAAAACCGCCTACTTTTATGAAGCATTTCAACAAGTTTTCCCTCTTCTGAAGGATCTATAGTTGGCGGTTCTCCGTTTGGAAGCCTCTTATTTAAGGTGTTTATGCAATCTTTTACTTGTGTGATGGGATAATCATATTTTAGGGCAGATTGAATCGTAACAGTAGACAACCCCCTATATTCGCTTAGAAACTCCTCAACATTTTCTGGTGAAAGATGCCCCCTAAAGGGCATTGACCCAACCCCCAAAATGAGATATATGCTTACCTCTAGCTTCTTTTCAAGTAGTTTCAGCTTTGAAAAGGCTAGTTTAGAGAGCAAAACAGCGGATAAAAGCCCATAGTTAAGAGCAGGATCCGACCTTGCAATAAAAACTCTCAGGTACATTGGCTTAACCGCCTTTATATATGGCTCTACGATTTTGTCAGCTGCTAAGATGCTGTCAAAGTCCTCTATTAGCGGGATTACCTCAATACTTTTAGGCTGGAAGCATCCAATCCAATCTTTAGCTTTCAAGCTGTTGTCTAAGCATGCCTCCTCAACTGCGGTTATCGCCTTTCTATAATAGTTGTAAAGCCAAATTGGTTCTTTGGCATCCGTCGTGAAGGGGAGTATAACCTCAAAGATTGGCGTAACATCTCTCTTGTAGAAGGTAGATGCAACATCACATGCCACCGCAATGTTGTATAAAGTTTCTACGAAAACCTTCTTTTCAGCGCCTTCAATTTTTGGATTAGGAACTCTATAGGTTAGGAAAGTGTCTTTTCCAAGCTGATTTTCCATAAAAAATTCAGGATACTTGTCTAAGAGTTTCCTTACAACACGCGTGTCAACATCCTTCCCCTCAGAATCCCACATAACCTCATGGCAGCCAAGCTGGCTGTAGGCAAAATATGCCTCATAAATTTCCACATCTCCTTCAATTACGGTGCCTTCACACCAATCTGGAAGATTTGCGTTGTCCGGGTGCTGAGTTGACATGGTCGCAGGTATCTTTCTCTCATCAACCAAAGATTAATGCCCTCAATGATTTACCACTAATTGTTTTTAAGCATTTCCTCGAGACACGCGCGAAAGTTTATACAATATGTTCGTAGCGTTTTGAAAATTTTGCATTCCAAAGTTTCGTTAAGTTGTTCCATTAATAATGTTTAATCGGAGATTCCACGCGGGCTGAAAACATTCGTTTATACTCGGCTTGGATTTAACATTCAACTTTTGGGAAGCGAAAAAAATACATTTTAAACAAACTACAAACTCTGAGCGGTGAAGACGTAGACAAGATTAGAGAGGCGTTTATAAAGCATTCACACACGCGTTTCATGAAATACTTCTTTAGCCATATACCCTTCGGAAGAAAAGAAGTTTACAAAAAGGCACTTATGGAAGCAAGTTCGGAAAAGCTGACAAAACTAATCAAAATCTCAGGTTTCCTTCTACAAATCAAAGTTTACATGTTTTACCGCCAAAAACGAAAGCCAAAAAATATGCGTAAAGATGAGGCTTAACATGGGTTTAGCTCCCGCAATCCAACCTACATGTCCAGAATGCGGTTCAGAGAGGCTTTATAAGGATGGATTCCGCCATCTAGCAGACGGAAAAAACATTCAACGCTATTTATGCAGGGAGTGCGGTTACCGTTTTAGCTGGCCTAGACATGAACCTTTACAAAAAACTTCAAAACAGAATTTAAAAACTGACATCGCCTATAACGTTAATTGCCAAGTGTGCGTCTCGGAAGGCGAGGCGAAAAACTTGGTTAGCAAGGCCGTGGTTGCCTTGACGGAAACAGAAGGAAAAAACGACAAGCGGGCTTGCGGGAGCCACAGAGCAAAACCAGCCAAGCCAAACGGGTATTCAAGGGAAAATCGTTGAATTTCTCTGGTGGATGAAAAAAGAAGGCTACAGTGAAGACACAATAATTGGAAAAAGTCAAGTTTAAAAAGACTTGTAAAGCTCGGAGCTGACTTGTATAAGCCTGAAACCATCAGTGAAGTGATAGCGAAACAAAATTGGAGTCTAGGGAGAAAAGCTAACGTTGTTTATTCATATTCGCTTTTTATTAAATGGCTTGGAATAACATGGGGTCCGCTACGTATAAAAATACCTGAAAAACTGCCGTTTATTCCAGCAAGGGAAGAGCTTAACTATTTAATAGCTGGGCTGTACAAAACATGTGGCTTTAGCCCTTCAAATAACTATGGAAACAGGCGCCCGTGTTGGAGAAATCTTTCGCCTCAAATGGATAGACATAGACCTTCAAAATGGAACTATTATTATAACGCCTGAAAAAGGCAGCAACCCACGCATATTCAAAATAAGCGCAAACTCAGGCAAATGCTTGAAAACCTTCCAAAAAACGGCGACCACATATTAAGCCGCTACTCAAACATTAACAGCCTCAGACGCACATTTGAAAAGCAGAGGAAACGCATAGCCTACAAACTTGGAAATCCAAGGCTTCTCCGAATAAGCTTCCACACTTTCCGACATTGGAAAGCTACATGGGAATACTACAAAACCAAAGACATTCTATACGTGATGCAAATATTAGGCCACAAACGAACCCAGCACACTTCAAAATACACGCAACTGGCAAAGTTTGAAGGTGAAGACCAATACATTTGCAAAATGGCTAAAACACCTAAAGAAATTGCCGAATTAATCGAAACAGGCTTTCAATATGTTTGCGAAAAAGACGGTTACTTATTCTTTAGAAGGCCTAAATGATGGGCGCTGGTTCAGTAAAACAATGTTGTGGCGCCGCCGGTAGGACTCGGACCTACGACCGACTGGTTAACAGCCAGCTGCTCTACCTAGCTGAGCTACGGCGGCATAGCCTTTGCATAAGGTTTCAGTTTTCCTGGAATATTTAAATTTAGTTATCTCAAACACCGTTTTTGGAGGACACCCGCTTATCTTAGACAATTTCAGCTTTTCTTGCCTTTTGCCTAGCAATCCTAGCAAAGAGTCTATAAAATTGTCGTATTATGCCACCATACCATTTTCCAGCAAAGGATAAGTCAATTAGCTTTTTGACCCAATAAAAATCATGTTCCAAGCATTTAATTAACAATTCTTTATGCAGTTTAGTCATTTTTGTTTCCTTAAACCACTCCTCATTTTTCAATCTACCCATTGGAACAAAAAATAATGGCACAATCAGACTTCTGACACCTTTAAGGTCATCCATTAACTCTATCGTTTTTAGAATGTCATCTTCTGTTTCTTCAGGAACACCCACAATTAATGTGCATGCTGGAATAAGTTGATTGTCATGCATTAATCCCATGCCTGTGCGAATAACTTCTGGCCATTCTTCAGGTTTAAAGGGACTGGTTTTTGCTGGCATAATCTTTTTGGCTAATTCTGGTGAACCTGTCTCTATGCCAACTTCAGCACCCCACCAAGGCTGCTTTTCTCTTATAACTTCAGCAATTTGTGAAAAAAGCTTCGGTTTTGACGCAACCGCTGCAAGAGAGCAGTGACTCCAGCATATGCCTTCGCATTTTTCTACAGTTAATTCGTGAAGTTTGACGAGTTTTTCATCATTTGGCAAAGTATTATGGGAACCATAAAGCATAACGTCTTCTGCGTGAAGGCACAACCAATTTATATTTCCAACTTTGTTCACGTCTATCTCCCGTAGAATTTTTTCATAAGGGTACCATCGTAAAGGTCTCAAGGTCACACTGCAGAATTCGCAACCTCGACAACATCCGCGACCAATTTCGATTAAACCGTTAACTGAAGGCTTCACAATATCGGGTATATCCTCTAAACTTGGAATTTCCTTAACATTAACTTCATAGAATTGTGGAAGCGGTTCACCATTAAGTGCTGCGTGAAAAATTTTCCCAATAACTCTCTCAGCTTCCCCCTCAACTATGCAGTCTACACCATATTCCTTAACAACTTTTGGGCGATAATGAAATTGCCAAGCGCCAGGACCACCAACAACAATCCTTAATCCACGTTCCTTAGCTTTTCTCACCTCTGGACTACCTATCAAATCACGGAAATGTTGGGCAAGGAAGGGCTCCTTCTTTAAGATTGACGCAAATGTGCTTGACGCCGGACCCAAACCAAAAGGGTCCATGACATGTATGCCTAAAACCTCTGCTTCCTTAATGTACTTTTTAAGGTGGTTGGGATCTACGGTTAATACGTTGAAGCCTTCGCTTAGAAGTTGAGCTTCAATCTTTCTTAATCCATATGGGGCAGCTACAGGTATACCTTTGTTTGTTTTGATAGGTGGGAAGAAAAGCCAGCTATATAGCCAGTTTGGAATGACATTTGGGGGAGCACATGCTCCAAATCCAATAAATTCGTTGTGATGGTAATCACTCATTAACGTTCTATCAGCCGTTAAAAGTATTTTTCTGTCAGGTGATTGCTGAAACAAGTATTAACGCCTAGCGATAGATTAGTTTTTTTAATTGTGATAAATCTTTCTATTTGGAACCATGAAATGTGAACTTCTAAATACTAAACCATTCTATTCTTAGCATGTTTATTTTTTCTATTTTGTCTAGAAAGATGTATATTGTAGATTTTCTAACTAAGTTGAAAGATTATGGAGAGTTGCAAATTGAAGAAAATCATGGAAGTCAGATGGCATGGCAGAGGCGGTCAAGGAGCATGGACAGCCAGTGAATTGATGGCGAGAGCAGCTGTTTACGAAGGAAAATTCATCCAGTCTTTCCCGGAATTTGGTCCAGAAAGAATGGGTGCACCAGTAACGGCTTTCACAAGAATAAGCACTGAACCAATACGGATACATTGTGCAGTCTATGATCCTGATGTTGTAGCGGTTTTAGATCCTACACTGCTGAAAACTGTTCCTGTTGCTGACGGATTAAGTGAAGATGGGATAATTGTAATTAATTCAAAAGATAGTCCTATTGAAATAAAAAAGCTGTTAAATTCAGACAAAGGAAAAGTTTGGACTGTTTCTGCCACAGAAATTGCAATAAAAATTCTGGGAATGCCTATTACAAACACAGCCATGTTAGGAGCAGTTGCCAGAGTAACTGGTATAGTTAGTTTAGAAGGTGTGGAAAAAATTGTTAAAGAACGCTTTAGGCGGGATATTGCTGAGAAAAATTTTGCAGTTATAAAAGAAGCTTATGAAGAGGTCAGATGTGAATGACAGCAAATGAAAAGGGTTGGAAAGAGATTTCGCCGGCTGGCGTATGCTGGAAATCTAGCACGCAGTTTTTGACAGGAGACTGGAAAACCTACAAGCCAGTAAGAGACTTGGAAAAATGCACCAGATGTCTATTATGTGTGCTTTTCTGTCCTGATGGTGCAATACATTGGAAGTCTGAAAAGGGGGACATAGATTTTGATTATAACTTTTGCAAGGGCTGCGGAATATGTGCAAATGAATGCCCTACTAATGCGATTGCTATGAAACTCGAGTAGGAGTGTATTCGACATGAAGGATGTTATGAAACAAGTTTTAGCTTTGAACGGAGATGAGGCTGTTGCTTATGCTGTTAAGCAGTCTGATGTGGATATAGTTGCGGCTTATCCTATTACTCCTCAAACAATAATTGTTGAAAAATTCAGCGAGTATGTGGCTAATGGCGAAGTGGAAACAGAGTTTGTTTGCACAGAATCAGAACACAGCGCTTTAACAGCATGCCTTGCAGCATCCGCTACTGGAGCAAGAGCATTTACTGCCTCTGCTTCTGCTGGTTTGGCTTTGATGCATGAAATGCTCTTTGTAACCTCTGGATGTAGAGCGCCAGTGGTTATGGCAATTGTTAACCGAGCTTATTCGGCGCCTCTGAATATTCATGGTGACCATTCTGACACTATGGCGCAGAGGGATAGTGGGTGGATTCAGATTTATGTGGAGAATGCACAGGAAGCTTATGATTCTGTAATTCAAGCTTTCAGGATAGGTGAAAATAATGAAGTGCTTTTGCCCGTGATAGTTGGCTTGGATGGTTTCACTTTAAGTCATACGCTTGAAAATGTGGAAGTGCTCCCTGATGATGTCGTTAAGAAATTTGTTGGAATCCGCCAAGTTCCATTGGTAACTACTCATGAAGGAAAATCTGCACCTTTTAGGCTTGACCCAGAAAATCCAATGTCTATGGGACCAATAGCTTTACCAAACTATTATTTTGAGTTTAAGCGGCAACAGGATGAAGCCATGAAAAATGCTTTGAAAATAATTCAGCAAGTAAATGGGGAATATGCAAAATTGAGTGGCAGAAAGTATGGGAATGGACTGCTTGATGCCTATCGCCTTGATGATGCTGAAATTGCCATAATTTGTTTAGGCTCTACAGCTGGAACTGTAAAGGCTGTTGTGGATGAGCTTAGAGAAGAAGGTATTAAGGCTGGACTATTGCGAATTCGCACTTTCAGACCCTTACCAGTTCAGGAAATAAGGGAAGTGCTTGGAAAAGTGAAGGCCTTAGCTGTTATGGATAGATGCATAAGCTTCGGAGGAAATGGCGGGCCAGTGTTTCATGAAATTCGTCATGTGCTTTATGATTTGCCAATGCGTCCTAACGTGGTGAATTATATTTATGGATTGGGCGGGAGAGACACAAGTCCACGGCAGATACGTGAAATTTACAGCGATTTGCAAAAGATTGTGAAAACCAAGCGTGTTGGTGAACTCGTAAATTATGTTGGATTAAGAAATTAGGAGGAAAAATGGAAAATGCAATCTGAATGGAAATTTACGACAAAAGACATTGCTGAAAAACCAGACCTTTTCATGTCAGGGCATCGTGCATGCGCTGGCTGTGGACCAGCAACAGTTCTGAGACTTATTATGAAGGCTGTTAGAGGACCAACAATAGTTACTAATGCAACTGGATGCATGGAAGTAGTTTCATCTATTTACCCATACACTTCATGGGCTGTACCTTGGCTGCACACTGCCTTTGAAAATGCTGCTGCAAATGCTTCTGGAATTGAAACAGCCCTAAAAATACTGAAGAAAAAAGAAAGAATAAAGCAGCAACAGGTAGATGTTATTGCATTGGCGGGGGATGGAGGCACATATGATATTGGTATACAGGCGCTTTCTGGAGCAGTTGAACGAGGACATGACTTTCTATTTGTGCTCTACGATAATGAGGCGTATATGAATACAGGTATTCAACGTAGCGGAGGAACGCCTTATGGCGCTTCGACAACGACTTCGCAGGCTGGAACTGTTGTGCCTGGAAAATTAGAGCAGAAGAAGCCTATTGCTGATATTATGGTTGCACATGAAATGCCTTATGTGGCTACTGCTTCACCTTATTATTGGCGTGATTTGATTGAGAAGGTGAGGAAAGGCATAGAAGTTAATGGCCCAGCATTTTTGCATGTGTTTGCCCCTTGCCCACGTGGATGGCGAAGTGACCCAGCTAAATCTATTGAGCTTTCTCGCTTAGCGGTTGAAACATGCATATTCCCACTTTGGGAAGCAATAAACGGCGAATATAGGCTTTCGACCCCAAGCAAAGTGTTGGCTTTGGCTCCACAGAAAAAGAAGACCGTTAAAGAATACTTACAGGTACAGGGACGTTTTAGTCATTTGTTCACACCGAAATTCGAGAAAATGCTGAATGAAATACAGCAAATAACAGATGCGAAATGGCAAAGACTGCTAAAGAAATGTGGAATGACACAGCCGGTAAAGGCAGCCTAAATTCTCAACCTTTATCTTTTTTACAATTCTACATTATCTGCTTGAGGGCTTAATTGTGGAAATTGTTTCTGTGGCTAATGGTTATGCGCAGATGTTTTGGGATCACGTGAACCGTGATCCTTTAGATTACTATTTTTTCATTCTTGAATGGACTCAACGTAGGGAGCAGTCAAAGATATTTTTGGCGGTTGAAGGAGAGGAAGTGTTGGGTTCGTTGTTGGTTTTTGCTGACTATATTGTTCAGTTTAGAGGCAGTCGAGAGGCTGTGCAGAAACTGCTAGACTATTCTAATCTTGAGAAAGTTGAGTTGCAAGCGCCACTTAACTGTGAAGACATTATCTGTCAAAAGTTTAAACCACGTGTTAAGCAGGTTATGGTGCTGATGCGTTTGAATCGGGGAGAAGAGCATGTTTGCTTAACTGCAACTCCTGTGAGGCTTAATGTTGAAAATGCTGAGGAGGTTGCGGCTTTGATGAGGCGATGTGACCCAGAATGGTGGGGCGAAACTAATGCAGAACAGCTGAAACAGAGATGGCAAAACGTTTTCTGGCTCGGCATAAAACTGCAAGGAAGACTTGTTTCTGTTGGTAATACTCGTTTTGTGGATTTTGCGAGTAACATTGGAGTTGTAGCTACTGATGAGCATTATAGGAGCAGAGGTTACGCTACGTCGATTGTGTCTGCACTTGTTGTAAGAGATTTTGAAGAGGTCTCCGATTGCGTTGATTCATGTCATAGCGGACAATGCTCTAGCCGTCCGAACATACTCTAAAGTTGGATTTAAACCATACAAGGCATATCTATCAATAAGAACTTGAGTGCGCATTTGACAATTCATGAGTAGTGCTGTTACTCTTGAAAAGAATAGTCTCCTTATATGGACTAGACTTTGTAGTCTAACTTATTTTGACCCGTTTTCTTTTAGGTATTTTTCTATTTCGTTTTCGGCATTGTCTGCTTTTATGAATATAGGCACATTTTCTATGCCAGTTGCTATGTAGCTTGATAAGAGCCATTCGCCTGGGGCAAATTCCAAAGTTTTTTCCAATATGCCCTTATCTATCATAAAGGTATCGCTGATTAATGCCCTGTCATATGGACGTGGCAAAGTGCCAACAAAATACGTGTGTAACTGTTGTAGAGCATTAGTGTTTAGATAGGCAATGCGTTGTGTTGCTACGCAAACGCCTAAACCATATTTTCGTCCCTGTCTCAACAGCGTTTCTACTTGCCTGCTGCATTTTTTGTCTATGCCTGTTGAGCCGCCCATCTCTGGTATAAACTCTTGTGCCTCGTCGAAGGTAAGCAAAATGTAAGGCTTAACTTGGAATTTTCTTTTTCTGCGCACAAGCAAGTCTTGTGTGAGAGTTATGACAAGGTCTTTTATAGTGAATGGGTCAGAGATTGAAATACAAACAAGCTTTTCTTTGCCATCTAATAGTTCTCTGATTTTTTCCGCTGTTAACCCACCCACTTCTTTCTTCTCATTCTCATGCTTCTTTCTGATAACGTCCAGAATCGTTGCTCTTGTAGTTGCCCATGCATAAAGCCCGCTTTTCTCATGAACCTTAAATTCTTCTGTGGTTTCAGTAGCAACTTGGTCTATGTATTTAACGAAGTCTTCATTCACTTCTTGGTTTTCACCTAAACCGTGCTTCTCTATGTACTCAAGAACTGTATCGTGAATTTTGTCAATAGCATTCATGTAATGCGGTTTATCTACACTATCCTTCCTTTGAGCCCCAAGTTCATCAAGAAATTGACTGTATGTGGGAACTTTTTGTTTAGGTCTCGTGTAATAGGCAACCTTGCCCTGTTCAATTACGCATTGCAATCCAACCTTAATTCTCTCATCAGACTCGTACTCTCTTGGTTTAACAACAGAGTTAAAGAACTGTTCCAGCGAATCTATCTTATGTTCAAGAATAACCTTTGCAGGAAAGTTTGGGTCAGCCAGCAAATCTAGCAATAGGAAAATGTGTTCACAGCTTATGTCGAAAACTATAACTTTCGTGTTATCTGTATGTAGCAAGATTCGCCTCAGGATATTTGACATTAAATTACTTTTTCCACCGCCAGTAAAGGCAAAAACGCCGAAATGGTAACGTATAAGTTTCTCAAAATCAATATAAATGGGAATAATTGTCTTGCTTGCTTGAAACATTTTAATTAAGCCAAGTCTTGGGTCAGCTTTAGCGTCATTCACAGTCTTGGAAGGGTCTATACCTAATTTTTCAGTTATTTTCTGGTTATACATGCGATTAATCATTTCACCATTCAGAATGTAGACAGAACTACCAACAACAGGGTAGGAGAAGCCTTTAACAAACTCAAACTCGCACTTGTGATTAAAAATCAAATCATAATTTATCGGTATAGCGTCTATCTGAATCATCATTGTAGACGTATCATCAGTCTGCCAATCATCCTCAGACTGCTCAATAATTTCAAACTGCATAGGATAATAGCCATGGTCAGATAAACCACGCAAACCAAAATGTTCAGGCCAGACTCGGCTAATTTCCATAAGTGTAAATCGCTCTTCATCCTGACCAGCTTGCTTAAAGTTTTTAACAGCCAACAGCATGCCCTCTTCCAGAAGACCCATCAAATCCTTTTGATACTCAACCTTCATTCGACACTGATAGCGTGCACTTGTACCTGTTAGTTTTGTTTCTTCCGCCGTAGCAAAAAACCTCGGAATTACTGCAGCAAGTCTGGCGTGAAATCTACCTTCAAAGTCTGTGAAACAGAAAGTGTTAAATGTTTTCTCTTCTTGCCGCTTCAATTGATGTTCGCCTCTCCCTAAAAGTGCTCATGTAAAATATGAACTTCCGCAATTTATGGTTATTGAGTATCCAATCTGCAGTAGTATCCACGACATATTTGAATTGACTATAATTCCATTTAGCAATTTTGTCAGCAATAAATAAGGGTTTATTATGTCCAAAAGCCTCAGGAATGCTAGAAGGAGCCATAGCAACCAAAACATTCATAACCAAACCCTGAACACTATTGGGAACACTCTTATCCATAAACAAGATCACTTCAACAGGCTCCTTAGTGCCATCACTAAGCTCATTCCAAAACTCCACAACATTTTCAGGCTTATAATCAAATTCGGGATAAACCAAACGATCCACAAGCAAAACATTGCTACGCAACATCGGATCTGTCTCAGCTTGGCTTAACTGCACATAAGTCTTCAAAAAAGTCTTTTCAATTCCAATCTTGTTCTTTATGGCTCCAGAAACGAAGCCCCTGCGACTTTTTCTGTCAGGAACAAGAGTTCTGAAAGCGGAATCATACTCAATTAAACTCCAAGGTGGCTTAATTTTTTCTGGATTAAAAATGCTTGCAGACTGAAGTATCATACGATCTGTATTCGGCAGCTTATCAAACATTTCCTGCGAAAGCCCAGTTTTCAACAATCCTTCATTATGCATTATCGGAACCAATTGGCGTTTAAAATCCCTGGCCGCAGTGTCCTTAGTAACACCAACCAGCAAAATTCGCCTATTCCAGCATTCCTCAATAAGCATGTGCAAAGTAAAAAGTGTTAGAAAAGCAAAATCAAGAGTAGTTAACCAATACTCCTTACCATCCTTCATAATCTTCATCAAATTTTCTGTATCTGTCTCAATCGTCTTAGTGAAAAAGAAGCGGTCGCCCAGACTTGCTACAAGCTTCTTGACACGCTCCCAAGTTCGCACATATTTAGGATTTAGAACATAAACACCATCCTTCTTACCTAAAATCCCCTTTTCTACTAAATGCAGAAGATGGCGCTTCACTCTGCCCATTCTTTTCTCGTCTAGAATGCCAAATGCAGCAAGAATCTGCTTCTCAGTTAAAGCTCCCTTTCGCTTTACTAAGTTGAATATTGCATACCGCAGATAATCCGCCCTCGGAGGCAGCAAACCTAAAGTCAAATTGCAAACCCAATGCCTAGCAATAGTTAAATCATTCACGTCAATAGCTTCATCATCTATTTTACAACCAATAATAGAGCTTTTAGCTTTCCACAATTCACGCCTCGAAGTATCATAAAGCAAACTTGCCCGCTCAATGGATAAACTCCTATCCAAAAGAAGAATACGCACATTCCTGCATTCATCAATAGCAAACCTACAGGCTAAGTAATACTCGGCGAAGGTCATTATCCAATTCGCAATTGTAGCATTACTTATTATTGCATCATCCATCAAAGGCTTACCTAAACTCACCTCCCCAGGCTGCTCCAAATCAAAAAACGCTTGGTCAATGTCAGGAATCTCGTTTATGTAAACAGGAACAACACTTGAAATGCCTGCCCCCTGTTGAAGAACATGCTCATCATACTTGACAATTGGCTTTTCTTTCTCTGAAAACGTCACCGTCCCAGTTGAAGCATAAGCACCGCCAAAGAAAATAACCAAATCAAATAGTGGCCTCGAATACATCGTACCATCTATACCCGCAAATCGAACGCTGGATGAACCAAAAAACTCTTTTGCCGTTTTCCAGCCTTCAGCATAGTTAAAATCCATCCTTACAAGATTTGAGAGCAACCCGTCATAAAGACCCCTAAGTGATGAAAAACGCTGCTCATAATTAAAAACCTGCTTTGAAGCACCTAATTTAAGCACATCACTAGTCCGCTTCACAGTATCACTCAACGAAGACAATCCCATGAAAGTCACATTCCATTTCACAGTTGGCTATTAAGGCGTAAAAAGATTTGTCACATATAAACGACAAAAAAACTAGGCATAGTCTAAAAATGCTTAATAGAAAGTGTTCTCATTTTTTAACGAAATTAGTTTATTCACCTAAATTTGTTATAGCATATGCAATGCATAATATCCATGTTACAATAGTGAAGCCAATGAATCTTAGGAGTTGCTTCACTTTTCGCCTTACCATCTTCACAAGCCCCATTATGGAGTGTTGCTTATGTTATAAAAGCCTTATGGAAAATTGTTTCTACAAAACTAACAAAAGCCATTTTTTGGCACGTATTCTGAACTTGGTTTTTGCAATGAAAATTCATACATTCTAAATGCCATATCCATGGGCACACTAACTATTCATAATATTTGTCTAACTGCTTTTTCATAAATTCTAAAATCACGTTTGGAGAAAAGGACAAATATTATCATATCAAGCTTATTTTCGGTTTCCAGAAAATTCCTCACTGTTTTTAATGCTATATAGCTTGCCTTTTCTATTGGATAACCATAAGCACCTGTGCTTATAGATGGAAATGCAATTATTTTTAATCCATTAGAAACTGCCAATCTTAACGAGTTGCGATAAGCATCAGCCAAAAGTTCTGCTTCACCGCTTGCTCCACCATGCCAAACAGGTCCAACAGTGTGAATCACATATTTAGCCTTTAAATTACCTCCAGAAGTTATAACAGCTTTTCCTGTGGGAAGTCCATCAGGCCATTTTGCGGCTCTTATGTGCTTGCATTCTTCAAGTATCTTTGGCCCACCTTTGCGATGGATTGCTCCATCCACGCCGCCACCTCCCATAAGCGAAGGATTGGCTGCATTAACAATGACATCTGCATCAATTTCAGTTATGTCCCCTTGAATCAAACAAATTCTTGTCTTTCCAATAGTGAATTCATTCATTCTACTTTCCCCAAGCATTTAGAGTTTAGATTCAGGTAAATAAAAAACACTAAAATAGAAAAAGGTGTGGAAAATTTGGGCTTCTATTTTTCCTTTGCCATAGCCATTACTGATTTGATTGCGATTATTACTGCGGCCGGGGCAGCAAACGCTACAATATAGTTCAGTATTGCAGTAGCCCAGTAATAGAGTATTTCATGAATTCTTCCCAGCGGATACCAGACATTTGAAATAGAGGCGACTATCAGAGCGATTGTAGCAATAAGAAACGGTGTGACTTCCTTCGCTGTAATACTTGTGATCCCTACTATGATACCTAAGATTAGCAGTATCAGCGTGATCCACCCATTTGCGTCGGCAACACCGGCGTCTGACCAGTGAAGATCAGCGCTATATGCCATGTAGCCAACTGCTAGGCCCATTATGATTGCTATGGCAACAAAGGCAATGTATGACCATCGTGCTATCTGTTCCATATCCATTTTAATCCACGAAGCGTAATGTATCGTTATTAATACGTTATAAATCTTGCGCAAAAAATGATGAATAAGATCAAACTAAAAACAGTTCTCATTAGATAATCCCGAAAGGCATCAATGCTCAATGAATTTTCTCTGCAATTCTACAACAGCTCTGCTATTCTTGGCACCTGCGTAGCTTTCTAGTTTCTCCCTATTTAATTCAAAGAAAGTGTGCCCCCATTTAAAAATTGAAAGCAATTCAAAGGCTTCCTTCTTAAATCCAGCAATGTATAACGCTGCAGAAAGTGCCTCCACAGTGCTAAGTTTAGTTGGAATGGCAAAGTTCACCGGATTTCCAGCAATCAAATATGGTAGGCATCTTGATGTCCCTCTAACAGTTTTAAGCAATGTTTGTTCAGCATGTTCCCAACTAAAATCCAACGCTGCTAAACCAAAATCTTCAATTCGCCTTCTGTCAACTGGAGAAAATGCAATTTCAGAAAGTGGATTAAGGATAACAGCTCGTTTGGGCAAGAATTTGATTTGATGCACTATGCGGATTAGTCCGTGGCGTTTTAGCTTCAGAGCCGTGCATTTTCGTGGGTCGCATTGTCCAGCATGATAGACAACGATTCTAACTTGTTTCTGCACTCGTTTTTCGAACCTTTAGGTGGCTCATCGGGTCATTTAGAGCGTTTTGAATGTGCTCCAGAAGATCTGTCGCAACCATGTGATAACCCTTATCGCAGAAAACAAAGTCGCCTGCAGCACCGTTAACAAAGGCTCCTGCAGCAGCAGCCTCAAAACAATCAACTTTCTGAGCTAATAGGGCTGCGACAATACCGGAGAGCACATCACCAGTTCCGCCAACAGTCATTCCTGGATTTCCAGTGAAATTAAGTTTTAAACGTTTTCCATCAGAGATTATGTCAATTGGTCCTTTCAAAAGTATAGTTGCATTCAATTGTGCTGCGGTCTTTTTCACTTCCGAAGCTTTTTCCTTCAAATTGTCAGGCAGCTTTTTGCCAGTTAATATTGCATATTCTCCAGAATGTGGAGTTAAAACCAGTGGCACATTTAGTTTGCGTTTAAATTCAGAGAAAGCCTTCAATCCATCAGCATCTAAAAGTAAAGGTTTCCCCACGCTTTCTATAATGTTAATCATTGCCTTAACTGCTTCTCTGGTTTCAGAGTGCAACCCAAGACCTGGTCCTAAAGCAACGGCATTTACTGTTTCCACATAAGTTTTCAAAGTTGCTATGTTTGCAAGGTTTAGGTGTTTTCCTTTAAGTTTTATCGTAATCAAATCTGGCGACATAGCAGAAATGGCATAGGCTGTTTGTTCTGGAGCAGCAACATAGGCTAAGTCAACACCAGTGCGCAAGGCAGCTAAAGCTACGAGTGCTGGGGCGCCAGAGAAGGTTTCGTTTCCACCAATGACGAGCAAGCGTCCAAAATCGCCTTTATGAGATTCTGCCTTGCGAGGTTTTTCAGCTAGTAGCACGTCTCCGGGACCGACGAATTTTTCGAGTTCTTTAGGCAATCCTACATCTTTCACTATTAATTCGCCGACATATTCCCTCGCATTTTCAAGTCCCTTCTTCGTTTTATGAAACGTTATTGTCAGGTTTGCTTTTACTGCTTCACCTAAAACTTCGCCAGAGTCTGCATCTATTCCTGTGGGTATATCTACAGCAATCTTGAATGCTTTCATAGTGTTGATTTTTTGGACAAGCTGAAGAATGGGTGGTTTGAGTTCTCCTTTGGTCCCTGTTCCCAGTAAAGCATCGACAACTATTACCGCTGTTGTTTCAATTGCTATAGAACTGTCATAAACTTCGTGAATTTGTATAGCTTCCTTTAAATATTGTAGAGCCTTCCAGTTTTCCAATGCTTCTTTGTTGAAAATGTTTTCTGCCTTTCCAGCGAGAATCACAGAAACTTTAAAGCCCATGCTGGCTAAGTGGCGTGCAGCAACGAAACCGTCTCCACCGTTCCCTCCTAAACCACAGAAAATCGCTACTGATTTGTCTTGTTTAAATCTGGAAGCTATTTCACTGGCTACGTGATGCCCTGCATTCTCCATTAATTGTAGCCTAGAAATTCCGAAATATTCAGCATTAAGCTCCAATGCTCGCATTTCACGACTTGTAATAATTTCTGGCATGTTTAAACCTAATAGTGTATTATTTCCAAATAAAAGATAAGAGTATCTTTTTAAAGTCGAATAGTATAGCAAACTATTTTAATGCTTCACTATAAACAATAATATGAGGAGATAAAAAAAATGCCAACAGCCTTCGTGCTGATAAATACTGAAATAGGCTCAGAAGCAGATGTACTAAAGGATTTGAAGAAAGTTGAAGGAGTGGACGAAGCCTTCGCAGTGTACGGAGTCTATGACATAATAGCCAGAGTTAAAGCAGATACTATGGATAGGCTGAAAGAAACTGTAACATGGAAGATAAGGAGACTTGACAAGGTCAGATCAACATTAACAATGATTGTTGTCGAAGAAACAAAATAACATGCAATTCCTCTTTTTTATCCACACCAATAAGCCTCATTCTCTAAATATTCCATCCT
Source organism: uncultured Candidatus Bathyarchaeia archaeon (assembly GCA_964489195.1). Lineage (GTDB taxonomy): Archaea > Thermoproteota > Bathyarchaeia > Bathyarchaeales > Bathycorpusculaceae > CAZAXN01. The sequence goes on along the minus strand of CAZAXN010000008.1, from coordinate 1,617 downwards.
AACCGTTAAGCCACTGAGGAATTGGGCTGCAATAAATGACGTGGAAAACAATGCACATTGGATTCGATGACACGGACTCAACAAAAAAAGGCTGCACAACATACATAGCTGCTTTGGTGGTGGAAAAACTCAAAAAAATGGGCGCTAGCTTTATTGACTACCCAAACTTGATTAGACTAAATCCTAACGTGCCATGGAAGACGAGGGGAAATGGAGCATTATGCATAAGAGCGAAATTTAACCCGAATAATGAAGCGAAGATAAAAGAGGTTGTTATCAACACAGTTGAAGAATATGCTGACTTAGAGTTTAGAGGCACAGACCCAGGCATAGTATTCTTCACAAAAGCAAAAATTCCAAGGGAAGTCGCCAAGTTTTCTAAAAATGCAATAACTGGCATTGTAACCTTGAGAGAGGCATTGAAGCTCGTTAAAAAGTTTAAGGCTGAAGCATTGGGGTTTAAAAAAGGACGCGGAATCATTGGAGGATTAGCAGCAATAGGTGAAACTTTTGATGATGATTTTACGTATGAGATCCTTGCTTATCGCATTCCAGAAAATTATGGCTTAAAAAGAAGAGTGAGGGAGGCGTCAATTTTTGAAATGGACAAGGCTACAATGCCGTACACTTTTAATAATGTTGACATGGATAAGCATAGAATAATTATTACACCTCGTGGACCAGACCCAATTCTTTTCGGCATTCGCGGTGAAACCGCAGAAGCCGTGAAAAAAGCGTTTGAAATTGTTAAGCCTCTTGAACCTGTGGAGAGATGGGTGATTTTCCGCACGAATCAGGGAACTGATGCTCATCTTAAAAAGGTCGAAAAATTAAGTCAGATAAGACCATATAATCCAGTCATTGCAAAAGGAATAGTTTCCACAAACCCGAAAATAATTCCCAGAAGACATGTGTTCTTCTCAATTAAGGATGAAAGTGGCAAGGTTGAATGTGCTGCATATGAGCCAACTGGTGCTCTTCGAAAAACAGCCATAAAATTAGTTGTTGGGGACCATGTGGAGGTTTATGGTGGTGTCCGCAAGCCTTCTGGAGATATTCCTTTAACGATAAATCTTGAAAAAATTCGCTTACTAAAACTTGCACCAAAAATCTCTTATCAAAATCCAATGTGTCCAAAATGTGGTAGACGACTGAAGTCTATGGGAAAGGGGCAAGGTTTTAGGTGTGAGAAGTGCGGTTCAAAATATCCAAATATGAAGAAGGTTGAGGTTAAAATTAGACGTGAACTGAAGAAAGGGATTTACATAACTTCAACCAGGTCTCAGCGACACTTAACAAAACCTCATCAGCGTTATGGTATGGAGAAGTATGGTAGAACAGTGGAAAAATTGATTGAAGATTGGCATTTTCCCTAGACTTTAGTCTCATTCGCCTTGAATATTTCGCATAACATTTGGTATAATTCATCACCACCTTCAACCTTTGAAAAAAGGTCCTTTTCAGCTTTGAGAAGCCTCCCCATAGTCTGATACGTCTGGCGCCATTCAAGTTCCTTCCACATCATTTTAAAATGTTTAAGTTCAAGCCAAGCTCTAAAAATCAAAACTGCAAACATGCCCAGAGTCAATAGTAGGTTTAGTATGTAAATGTCTATTA
>CAZAXN010000007.1:0-31270 GCA_964489195.1 uncultured Candidatus Bathyarchaeia archaeon | reverse complement strand
ACCTAAGGAGAACTACTTAGTGGAAATCATCAAGAATGTTGAAGGAAAAATAGTTGACGGAGATTTCCTTGTAATATCCGAAAAAGCAATTTCCACGGCATCAAACAATATTGTTGACGAAAATTGTATTAACCCAAGCTTAAGTGCAAAATTTATTGCTAAATATTGGATGCGCATTATCTGGGGTTATTTTCTTGGACCATTATGCCATTTCCGAGGGAAACTGCTTCAGAATCTTCGTGAATACCCATCAGATGTAGGCAGTCATCATAAACAAGTTGCCATATGGCAATCTGGCTTAATGCAAGCTTTAATGTTTGGCTCTGAAGGTGGTATCGATGGAAGCAACTTGCCGTACTCTTATGTTAGCTTGCCTTTGAACGATGCTCCTGAGATAGCGGAAAAAATCCGCGAAGAGATTTGGTTACACCTGCGAAAGAAGGTTTTTGTTTTTATTGTAGACACTGATAAAACCTATTCTTTCAAGAATTTTCACTTTACTCCACGTCCTAAACCAATCAGGGGCATTCATTCTTTTGGAGGATTTGTCACTTATGTTATCGGACGAATTTTCAGGCTTAAAAAGAGAGCAACGCCGATAGCTTTGGCTGGATGCGAATTAAGTGCTGAAAAAGTTTTGGAAATTGCTGATGTTGCAAATCGTGCAAGAGGTTTTGGCGCTGGAAGAACAGTGTGGAGTATGGCTGAGAGATTTAGAGTGAAGTTAAATGAAGTAAGCTGGGAAATGTTGGAAACAGTAAAACATAAACCTATAGTTATTGTTAGAAGCAAAAGGTGAACACATGGATCCATCCACCAAGCAATTGAATGCTTTTTTTAATCCTCGTTCTGTTGCTGTTGTTGGAGCAACAAAAAAGGTTAACAAGGCTGGTCATGTAATTTTCAAAAATTTTGTAGAGAACAAGAGAAGAGGAGTGTTTAAAGGAGAAATTTTTCCTGTAAATCCTTCCGAAGATTCTATTTTAGGATTTCAGTGTTATCGATCAGTTACAAAAGTTCCTGAGCAATTGGATTTGGTTGTAATCGTAGTTCCAGCTGAAATAGTTCCAAAAATAATGGAGGATGCAGCATCTAAAAACGTGAAAGCTGTCGTCATAATCAGTTCTGGTTTCGGTGAAATTGGAAACCATGAACTTGAAAACCAAATTATTGAAATAGCCAAGAAGGCGGAAATACGAGTTTTAGGACCCAATTGCCTAGGAGTTTATGACACTCGAACTGGCGTGGACATGCTCTTCTTGCCTGAAACGAAAATTCTAACAACTGGTGAAGAAGTGGTTGCAACTCCACGCCCGATTCCTGGAAACATAGCAATAGTAACTCAAAGTGGAGCTTTCGGTGTTTCAGCATTAGACTATTTGACTGGTCGGCAAATTGGGGTCAGCAAATTTGTAAGTTTTGGCAACAAATGTGATGTGGATGAGGCGGAGATGCTGCAATACCTATTATATGATGAAGAAACTAGGGTTATACTGCTTTATGTTGAAGATATAAAATCTGGAAGAAATTTCATTAAAGTAGCTAAGGAAGTGTCTAAGAAAAAACCCGTTATAGCCTTGAAATCTGGAAGAACAGAAGCTGGGGCTCGAGCTGCAGCTTCGCATACTGGTGCTATGGCTGGTTCTGATAGGATATATGATGCTGTTTTTGTGCAAACTGGAATTTTAAGGGCGAAAGACATGGAAGAATTCTTCGATGCTGGAAAAGCATTAGCCATGCAACCACCAGCTGCAGGCAAGAATGTGGGAGTAATCACTGATGCTGGCGGTCCCGGCATTATGGCTGTCGATGAATGTGAATTGATAGGGTTAAATGTTGAACGTTTCTCTGAAGGCATAATTCAGAAATTTGAAAAACTGAAGGAAGAAGGAAAACTGCCAAAGTTTGCGACAAATCTTAATCCTGTGGATATAACCGGTTCAGGCACGTCTGAGATGTTTGAAATAGCCACAGAAATCACTTTTCAAGACCCTGAAATTTATGGCATAATCCTGCTTGGTTTGCATCATACGCCAGCCTTGCAAGAGGATTACATTGACAAAGTGGCTAAAGTTGCGGGCAAATATGACAAGCCTATCGTTGCATGTGATATTGGAGAAACAGAAATGGCATTGTACACACGTTTTAGATTTGATAAGTTGAGTATTCCAGCTTATTCTTCACCAGAAGATGCTGCAAGAGCCATGAATGCTCTTGTTAAATATGGAGTTTACCTCAAGAAAAACAAATGCTTTAAAAATTATCTGCAGAGTTTTCTCCAACGCAAACGAAGGCAGTGAACGTTATTCAAGAATAACTTCAACCTCAACAATGTCGCCGTCTTTCAAGTTTAATGTTTTGCGTAGATTCACTGATGCTATAATCTCTATGACATTTTCTGCATAGCCTTCAACTTCAGGGATGACAATTGCACATTTTAAATAATCCATATACGTTCTGAAGCATTTTCCTCGGCAAAAACCTCTTGCAGGAATGATTTCGATTCCCTTGGCTTTTTTTAGAGAATTTTTGGCTTCCAAATTGTTTTTGGTTAGTTTTATGTTTAATGTTCCCGGGTGAGGAAGAAACCCAATTTTTTCGATTATTTGCTGTTTTACCCATGGAAGCTCAATAAACCTTGCTCCTTCGCCGCTTCCAGAAAAAACTTCTCCCTTAAGAGACACAATCTTTAACGATTTCATGTTTGCACTTGGTTTGATTTATTTTTGCTCTTTCAACCATTTTGCCACTTTCTTGAACATTGGATTAGATGACATATCAATCACTGGCACGATAATTTTCTCTTTTGTTTCAATTGTTGATTCATATTTCGGCATAAATGAATAGCCAACAAATGTCCAATAAACTCGTTTGTTTTCGATCAAGGCTTTAGCAGCTATTTCTGTCGAGGCTGGCAGTGGAAAATAGAGGAATACCACCCCATCAGCCCAGTACACTCCTGCAAGTTTGCCTCCAGCAACTACTGATGTAAACCTTGCTATGTCGTCTGGCGTTTGAAAAAAATTAAGTTCCATTACAACAATTTCCCTGAAAGGTTCATATTTCACGTTAACTTCACTTTCACCCATAAGCTTTCACCAGCCTTCTTCCAATTAACTCATTCGAAGTTACCTTTTAACTTTGCCATGTTTCTAGAAAAAGTTATAGAGTAGGCTACTGCTATGCATTTGACTAAGCGATAATAAAGGAGTATTGTCGGTTTGCCAGAAATTCGTGTTGCAATCGTGGGAGTTGGCAACAGTGCATCTGCTCTCGTTCAAGGTACTCAATATTACAAAAATGCAAAGGAAGACATCACTGTGCCTGGGCTAATGCATGTGAATTTTGGTGGGTATCACATAAGGGATGTGAAATTTGTTGCAGCTTTTGACGTGAACAAGAATAAAATTGGAAAAGATTTAGCTGAAGCAATATTCACTGAGCCTAACTGTTGCACAAAATTTGCAGAAGTACCAGAATTAGGCGTGAAAGTTTCGCCGGGTCCAATACTTGACGGTGTGGCGGAACATATGAAGGAACCCTTTAACGTTTATAGCAATGGTGAAAACAGTCCAGTTGATGTTGTAGATATTTTGAGAGAGTCCAAGGCTGATATGCTTGTTAACTATTTGCCTGTGGGAAGTTGGAATGCCACTCGGTTTTATGCTCAAGCTGCTTTGAATGCTGGTTGCGCTTTTGTAAATTGTATGCCCGAATTCATAGCTTCAGATTCTATATGGAGCAGAAAATTTGAGGAGAAAGGATTACCTGTTGCTGGAGATGATGTGAAAAGTCAATTAGGTGCAACGATTCTACACAGAAATTTGGTTAGGCTTTGTGTAGACAGAGGCATATTAATAGATGAAACTTATCAGCTAAACCTCGGTGGTGATACTGATTTTTTGAACATGACTGTGGAGGAGCGATTAAAAACTAAACGCATAAGCAAAACAGAAGCTGTTAAAAGTCTTGTCCCATATGATTTGCCCACAAGAATTGGTCCTTCAGATTATGTTTCTTTTTTGGGAAACAAGAAAATCTGTTATGTTTGGCTCAAGGGTAGAAAATTCGGTGACAGACCATTAACAATAGCTGTTAAACTTGAAGTGGAAGATTCGCCAAACAGCGCAGGGGTAGTGATTGACGTGATAAGGGCTGTTAAATTAGCCCTAAACCGTAAGATAGCTGGTTCGCTGATAAGCATATCCTCCTATGCATTTAAACATCCGCCAACCCAAGTGCCAGATTCATTAGCCAAACAGTGGGTTGAAGAATACATAGAGGGAAAAAGAGAACGATAGTCATTGTCCGCATTATCTGTTTGCGCTAATTTTGGTTCAAACTTTTTTCTATTATCAAAGAAATAGGCTTTTGAACAGTTAATTTTAAAGGCTAAAATATCATAAGAATAAAGACAAATCTTTGAGGTGTATAAGTATGGTGAAAGTCGATGGAAATGAAGTGCCAGAAGGATTATACTACACGAAAGATTTTGAATGGTTAAAGATTGAAGGAGACCATGTTCGCGTTGGCATTACAGACTATGCGCAAAAACAACTTAGAGAAATTGTCTATGCTGAATTGCCAAGTCCTGGAACTACAACAAAACAAAACGAGCCATATGGCACAGTGGAATCAGTGAAAGCTGTTTCGGACCTTGTCGCACCAATAAGCGGAACAGTTGAAACTGTGAACACTGAAGTTCAGTCAAAACCTGAACTTTTAAACGAAGACCCATATGGAAAAGCGTGGTTGCTAACAATAAAACCATCAAACCTACAAGCAGAACTAGCCAACTTGATGAATTTCAATCAGGCTGTTGAATGGCACAAAACATTGGCGAAATAGGAAGAACACACATGCCTAAACGCATAGTAATAATCGGTGCACATGCTGCCGGTGTGGATGCTGCTTCTGCAGCTAGAAAAACAGACCGCACAGCTGAAATCACATTGATAACTGAAGAAAGAAATGCTGGATATTCGCGGTGTGGGCTTCCATTTGTGATAGGTGGTCAAATACCTAGCTTTAGCAGCCTAATTGTTTTTCCGCCAAGCTTCTATCAAATGATGAAGCTTAATCTTAAAACTGAAACCAAAGTTACAGCCATAAACACTGGAAACAAGACAATTGATACTATGGATAAAACTGGCAAAACTGAGGCTATTCCATATGACAGTCTCATAATAGCAACAGGTGCAAGCTCCTTCATGCCACCAATAAAAGGCAAAGAAAAGCAAGGTATACACTCACTCAGAACACTTGAAGACGGAGAAAAAATTGATCAAACCATTAAAGGCGGAGCAAAAACAGCCATTGTCATGGGAGCAGGATTAATTGGTCTTGAAACAGCCATAGCTTTTCTTGAGAGAGGCTTGAAAACCACCGTAGTGGAATTGTTGCCTCAAATCTTGCCCCAAATGCTTGATGCTGATATGGCAAAGATTGTTCAAGAAATGCTTCTGCAAAAGGGAATAAATATCCTTACTGGAAAAGGTGTGGAAGAATTCGTGGGACAAGAAAAAGTTACTGGAATAGTTGCTGGAGGCGAACGGATCAATGCAGACTTGTTCGTCAGCGCGTTTGGTGTTAGGGCTAATACTCAACTTGCTGCAAGTGCGGGAATAGTTTTAGGCGATACCAAAGCAATAAAAACGAATGCTAGAATGGAGACAAGTGCCAAAGATGTTTACGCAATTGGTGACTGTGCAGAAGCTACACATATTGTAACTCAAAAACCTGCCTTGCCACAGCTAGGTACTGTGGCTGTGAGGCAGGGGAAAGTGGCTGGAATAAACTCTGCAGGTGGGTACGCGCTCTTCACGGGTGTATTAGGCTCTGCTGTTACTCGGTTATTTGACACAGATGTGGGTGTTACAGGTTTAACGGAAGCTGCCGCCCAAAGAGCAAGGATTGAAACAATAACGGGCACTATTGCTTCTAAGACGAAAGCAGACTACTATCCAGGTGCATTGCCGATAAAAGTCAAGTTGGTTGTAGAGAAGGAATCGGAGCGAATAATCGGCGCTCAAATTATTGGTGGAGAAGAAGTGACTCAGCGGATAAATGCTATATCTTTTGCTATACAGAAGCAGATGACTGTTCGAGAACTTACAAAGGCTGATACTGCTTATGCGCCGCCTTTGTGTGAGACTTGGGAACCGTTGGTTTTGGCTGCAGAAATGGTTCTGATGAAGCTTCGCTGAAAACCTCTCATTTTTTCCTTCAATTTTAGCGGAAAAATTAATTAGTATAATCCTTCTTAGTGAAAGATACAAAAATAATTGGTGAAATTACATGGCAATAAGAGTTGCTATAAACGGATTTGGAAGAATTGGACGCCTATTATTCAGAGCAGCCATAGAACGAGATGCCAACATAGATTTTGCAGCTGTGAATGATATAACGGACGCAAAAACTCTGGCACATTTGCTAAAATATGATTCTGTTCATGGTCGAGCGCCCTTTCCCGTGGAAGCAGAGAAAGAGGCAATAATAGTCAAGGGAAAAAAAGTTCGCACTCTTGCAGTACGGGATCCCGCTCAACTTCCATGGAAAGACCTTAACGTGTATTTGGCTGTAGAATCTACTGGATTGTTCACAGACAGGGAGAAAGCTGCGTTGCACTTTCAAGCTGGAGCTAAAAAAGTTTTGATTTCAGCACCAGCGAAAAATCCAGACATAACCATAGTTATGGGTGTAAACCACGACAAATATGACCCTGGAAAACATAACATACTTTCAAATGCCTCGTGCACAACAAACTGTGTAGCACCAGTGGCAAAAGTATTAAACGACAATTTCGGCTTGAAAACAGGATTAATGACCACTGCGCATGCCTATACAAATGACCAAAGAGTGCAAGACTTGGTTCATTCAGATATGCGCAGAGCCCGAGCGGCTGCATTAAACATTATACCCACAACAACAGGCGCGGCTGTAGCTGCAACATTGGTGCTTCCTGAATTAACTGGGAGAATGAATGGAATCGCTCTCAGAGTTCCTGTTCCAAATGTTTCAATAGTTGACTTAACTTGTCTCTTGGAGAAAAGCACAACAAAAGAAGAGATAAATGCAGCTTTTAAAAAGGCAGCAGAAGGTTCGCTTAAAGGTATCTTAGAATATACTGAAGATCCAGTTGTTTCCTCAGACTTTAACCATAGCACTTACTCAGCAGTCTTTGATGCACAATCAACAATGGTTCTTGGTGGTAACTTTGTCAAAGTGTTGGCATGGTACGACAACGAATGGGGCTTCTCATGCAGAATGGTTGAACTCATCGAATTAATCGGCAAGAAAGCTGGATTTTAACAGTTCCTACAAGGTTTAAAATACTACCCCCTCATTTTTTTAATAGAAGGTGAAAGATTATGGCGAAGTTTTTGACATTGGATGATTTCACGGTGAAAGACAAAGTAGTGCTAGTTCGTGTTGACTTCAATTCCCCAGTAGACCTTAAAACTAAAAAAATCTTAGATGACACAAGAATTAAAGCGCATGGCGAAACAACAATCAATGAATTGGCTAAAAAAGGCGCTAAAACAGTGATTCTTGCTCATCAAGGAAGGAAAGGTGACCCTGATTTCATCCCCCTAAAGCAGCATTCCGAAATTTTAGGCAGAATCCTAGGCAAACCAGTCAAGTATGTGGATGATGTTTTCGGCGATAAAGCCCAAAAAGCAATAAAAGAATTGAAGGGCGGCGAAATCCTTGTTCTAGAAAATGTTAGAACCTATGCAGGAGAAACCAAGGAAGGAACACCTGAAGAACATGCAAAAACAGAGTTTGTACAAGCACTTGCACCTTTAGCAAGCTTGTTTGTCAACGATGCCTTTGCTGCAGCGCACAGAGCCCATGTATCCATGGTTGGTTTTACGGCAGTATTGCCAAGTGCGGCAGGGCGCATAATGGAGAGAGAGTTAAAATCTCTAAACAAAGTTTTAGAAAATCCAGATAAGCCATGCTTGTATATTCTCGGAGGCGCGAAAGGAGACGACTCGCTTGAAATCTCTAGGTACGTCTTGGATAATGGCATAGCCGATTATGTGCTCACAGGGGGAGTTGTTGGGCAACTCTTTCTTGTTGCAAAAGATGTTAACCTTGGCAATCCTAACATGAAATTCTTAGAAGAAAAAAACCTTATGAATTTAGTGTCTGGCATAAAGGCGCTCATGAAAAAGCACGCGAATAAGATTAAAGTTCCTATGGATGTGGCTGTTGAAGTGGATAAAAAGAGAAAAGAAATTCAAGTTAAAAAGCTTCCTACAGATTATTCAATGTTTGACATTGGAGCCAAAACTGTTGAGGACTATTCAAAGCTTATACGAAATGCGAAATCAATAGTGGTTAGTGGGCCAATGGGAGTTTTTGAAAACAAGGAATTTGTCTATGGAACGAGGGAAATTTTTGAAGAAATTGCAAAATCGCGTGCTTTCTCTTTGGCTGGCGGGGGGCACACAATAGCCGCATTACAAGAGCTCAGATTGTCCGATAAAATCTCTTATGTTAGCACTGCAGGCGGAGCGTTAATTGAATTTTTGATGGGTAAAAAATTGCCAGGAGTAGTTGCTTTGGAAAGATCAACACTTAGGAAAATTTAATTTCCATCGTTTTTTTACATGTTGTTTTCTTCAACTTGACGGTTCCATCCCTTCTTATTCCTGAACGTGTTGAAAACTATTGCTTTTTTATGTACAGTATTATGTCATGCGCTTTCTACCATTTTCTCTCTCCGCATTTTAATTTTTTCTGAATCACATAGAGCTTGTTTTATGCTATATGCAATGTCTGTTGCAAGCATTCATGTATGCAAATCAAAATCTTAATCCAATCTAGAAATGGCCTAGAGCAAATAGAAATATATAGAAAGCAAATAAACATGATGGAGGATAAAACACTTGACGGACATTGTAATTATATTTGAAGTTCATCAACCTTTCAGGATAAAGCGAAACTTTTTTTGGGAAAACAAGCTTTTTAAACATGTAAGAAAGAAGGAACTTTTTGATTATTATTTCGATCATACTGTGAATAGGGAAGTTTTTGAAAGAGCATGTAAAAAATGTTATTTTCCATCAAATCAAATATTACTTGAGCTTATTGACAAATACAGAAATGAGAAGAAACAAGTGAAAGTTTCTTTCAGCGTTTCTGGAGTTTTCCTCGAACAATGCGAAATGTTCGACAAAGACCTCCTAGAATCTTTTAAGCAGCTTGCAGAAACAAGTTGTGTGGAATTTTTAAGCCAAACCTATTATCATTCGCTTGCAAGCCTTTACCCAGAAAGAGAAGAGTTTATTGAACAGGTGAAAATGCATCAGCAAGCGATGAAAGATTTTGTTGGTTATGTTCCGAAAGTTTTTGAGAATACTGAACTGCTCTATAATAACGCAATTGCAAAAACAATAGAAAATCTTGGGTACAAAGGAATTTTCACTGAAGGTGTTGAGAGAATATTACATGAAAAATCTCCCAACTATCTCTATTTACCAAAAGGCTGCAAAAAAATAAAAGTACTGCTTCGAAATTACAAGCTAACAGATGACATAGGTTTCAGGTTTTCAGCCAGATGGTGGAACGAATGGCCACTGACTGCCGACAAATACGCAAGCTGGCTTGCAACCACACATGGCGATTGCATTAACATATTCCCAGACTATGAAACTTTTGGCGAACACCACTGGCCAGAAACTGGGATACACGAGTTTCTTAGGCATCTGCCAAGAGAAATTTTGAAGTGGTGGCATCTGCATATGGCTACACCTTCTGAGGTTGTGGAGAAATATAAGTCACAAGGCGAAATTGATGTTCCAGAACTTGGTGGAACTGTCTCATGGGCTGATTTGGAAAGGGATGCGAGCTGTTGGCTTGGAAACACCATGCAGTGGGCTTACTATACAAACGTAAGGCGACTTGAGCCGTTCGTCAAAGATACTGAAGACAAATATTTTCTGAAAATGTGGAGATATTTTCAAATAAGCGACCACCTTTACTACATGTTTACAGCTGGCGGTGGACCTGGTGAGGTTCATTCCTATTTTAGCCCTTACAATTCGCCTATTGATGCATTTGTAACAAATCAGACGGCATTACTGGATTTTGAAAACAGAACAAGGCTGGCATGTGCAGCTGCAAATGACCCCTTCTTGTTCTATACTGGTGTTGGAGAGAATCATTTTACGGGAACAATGGCGTGGAGTTTGAAAGGATTTATCAAAGGAGTTCAAAAAGTCGGCATCAACTCTTTGGAGTTTCATAATGGTCGTGGAGACTTTGAAAGATGGGCTGAAAAATCACTTTGCGATAGAGTGTTAATGGAGAAATTAAAGAGGATTAGGCTTTCCAAGGTTAAAGGAGAAAAACTTCGAAGGTCAATAATTACAGTTGCCCATGAGAGGTTTGAAGAGTTGAGTAAGACAGCCCAAGCAACAACAAAGTATTTCTGATATTTACTTGTATGCTTTTATAAGAAAAAATGTTAGAATTATGTTTAAGGTGATGCTTTGAGGGAAGAATTACCCATTTCCGAAAAAATCCTGCAGACATTACATAACCTGTGTGCAACAGCGCCTGAATTAGCTAGACGAAGCGAAGAGTTATCGCAGGTTTTACAGATTGATATTAACGAATTAGAGAAGACTCTGGATAACTATAGAATTGAAGGCTTTGTGGAAAGTTTCATGGATAATGAAGGGAAAAAACGGTATTATTTGACTGGGCGTGGAATAATAAAAGTCTGTGCTCTATTTACGTAGTGAATAAGATGATGCAAGCCATAATTTTTTCATGGGAGTATCCACCGAGGATAGTTGGGCATCTTGCAGATTATGTTAAAGAGCTTGCCACTCAACTTGTTAAAAATAAAGTGAAGGCTCATGTGGTGACGTATCATGATTATTTAACAGGGACATATGAAGAGCCTGAAGGTATTACAACTCATAGAGTGACAAATCCTGTTCGCACGCATATCGGCGTTCTAACATGGGTTCTGACATTAAATCAAGAAGTTGAAAGGATTGCTTCCAACATCTATTATGAAACGGATAGACAAGTAAATCTTATAGATGCGCATGATTGGCATTTCATACCAGCTGCTGTGACTTTAAAAAAAGCTTTTGGGTTGCCGTTTATATATTCTGTTGAAAGTTTGGAAGAGCATCGTTGTCATGGTGCAAATACGCCATTTAACATGGCAATTAAAAGCATAGAATGGCTAGGAATGTATGAGGCTCAAAGATTAATTGTTAAATCTGAATGGATGAGAGATGAAGTTTTCCGGTTGTACAAGGTTCCACTCGAAAAAATAAAGGTGGTTCCTGCAAAATCTGCGAGTTGGATAAAAAGCATTCTGGCAACATATCAAATTGTAGGTGGAGGCAAAGTAGTCTAATGGTAGACGAATTGGCTGTCATGATGCTTACTTGGGAGTATCCGCCAAGGATCATTGGTGGAATATCTCCGCATGTTTATTACTTATCGAAAAGTTTGGTAAGAAGTGGTTTGAAGGTTTATGTGGTTACATGTGATTTTCCAGGAGCGGCTCAGCATGAGGTTATTGATGAAGTGGACGTTTTTAGAATAGATTCTTACAAGAATCCTTCGCCAGATTTTGCAACTTGGGTTTATCTTATGAATATAAACATGCAGAAAGAGGCTGCTGCTATTGTTAAAAATATAGATGGACGAATCGATGTTTTTCATGCACACGATTGGCTTGTGGCTAATGCTGGAATTGGTCTAAAACATGTTTTTAGAAAGCCGTTGTTAACCACCATACATTCTACTGAAATTGGACGTAGAAATGGGATTCATTTTGACTATGAAAGGATGATTCATGAAACTGAAGCATGGCTTACGTATGAAGCGTGGAGAGTGATTTGCTGCAGTGCTTATATGGTTTCACATGTTCGATGGGCTTTTGGATTGCCTGAAGATAAACTGGTTATGGTCCCAAACGGCGTAGATTTTGAAGCATATTCAAAGGTTAAAAATGATGATTTGAGCAGTTTCAGAAGCAAATTTGCCCTACCAGAAGAAAAAATTGTGCTCTTCGTTGGAAGACTAGTATACGAGAAGGGTGTTCACGTACTTGTAAGTTCAGTTCCTAAAGTCTTAGGGAAAGTTGATGCAAAATTCGTAATTGTCGGCAATGGTTACATGAAAGAACAGCTTCTAAACATAGTCAAAAGCATGGGAGTTGCCAATAAAGTGATGTTTACAGGATTTGTTGACGATGAAACATTAAGAAAACTTCAGAGTTGTGCAGACGTTTCTGTCGTGCCTTCTCTGTTCGAACCTTTTGGAATTGTTGCTCTCGAAGCAATGGCTGCAAAAAGTCCAGTTGTAGTTTCTGATACAGGTGGTTTATCTGAAATCGTTGAGCATGATGTTACTGGAGTTAAAGTTTATCCAGAAAACCCAGATTCGCTGGCTTGGGGAATAACAAAAGTGCTACTTGACGAGAGCTATGCAAACTGGATAAGATCTAATGCATACCAGAAAATTCAGGAAAAATATAATTGGGGTAAAATTGCTCAACAGACTCAAAATGTTTATGAAGCTATCCTGAAAGAGTACTCAAAAACCACTTGGGCTTAACTATGCAAAAAAGTCAGCTATGGATACTTCAGTTTGATAGCCTTGTTTGGGCACTCGTCAACACACTTTAAACAGTAAATGCATTCTGGGTCGCTGAATTTCTCCCAAGGTAAATCTAAAATTGGAACGCGCATTGGGCAAACTTCTACACAGTGGCGACATTCAGCTTTTGCGCACTTGACCAAATCCCTACGCAAGCCAAGAAAACTAAATCTGTTCAAAATAGCCATGATTGCTCCATGCGGACAGAAATATTTACACCAACTTCGAGGAACATAAGCTGCAAGGACAAGGACTCCACCCATAATGAACAGTTGCACCCAAAAAAGCGTAGGCAGACCAGCAATTCCTGACAGAATATCTACTTGATTTGCCAGTGCAGCATTGCTAAAGTCTAGAACCATTTTAGGAATTGTTCCAAACAAGGTTTCCGCTGGGCTAACTGTAGTAAATGGTGCACTTGCGAAGATGCCTAAAGCTTTTCCATAGCCTTCACTTATTCCATAAAGCTTTGCAGCAGAATAGGTTACGCTGATGAACAAAGTAATGCCCAAAACGAAATATTTCACGTAAATCATGCTTTTATGGGTTCGAGGTGAAAACTCTCTTTGTTTACGTTTTATGTAACCAACTAAATCTTGAATAAAGCCAAAGGGGCAAATCCAACCACACATCGATTTGCCAATCAGGATGCCAATAATTAGAAATGAGGCTATGGCCAACCATGGAAAAACGACGTTAGCAAGGTTCCATCCGCCGAGCAGAAATTGTATAGCAGTGAAGGCATCGCCTGCGGTATTTAGGTTTAAACCCCACGTCCACATTACTGGAAGTAGAAGTGGTAATGCGCCAAGATTGAAGATTATTGCGCTGAAGAATATGAAGGAAAGAAATTGGACAACTCTTCGAAGCGTATTAAGCTTCAGCAATTTTTGTTTTATTTTGCCCGCCAATTTTTCGCCTCTTTCATCCGATTAATGAAACAGTTAGTTATTTATTTTCCGATGACTCTGACGTTCTCCACACGAATCCATGGTGCTACTATTTGACCAGCTTTTCTCTCTTTGTTTGCTAATGCAGAAATATTTTTTAAAACTTGAAAGATGTTTCCAGCTAGCATTACTCCTTTCGTTGCATGAACGATTTCGCCATTTTCGATTTTCCAAGCAGGCGTCGCTACAACCGAGAATTCACCGCTCGCTGGGTTGCTGCTATGTGCACCTTGCAAACTGTAAACAAGTAAGCCCTTTTTCACTTCGCTGATAAGTTCTTCTGGTGATTTTTTCCCAGGCATGAAGTGAAAGTTTGTGGCCTCTATGTTTGGCGTGGAAAGATATCCTGCTCTTGTAGCATTTCCAGTGCTTTCTTTTCCTTCTTTCCTTGCTGTGTAATTGTCATAGATGAAGTTGCATAGGATGCCATTTTCTATGATGGTTGTCTTTTGTTGAGGAACGCCTTCTCCATCAAATTTTGAAGTGCGCAGACCGCCTTGAAGTAATCCATCATCAAAAACTGTCACAATTTCAGAAGCAACCTTTTCGCCTATTTTATCTTTAAAGGCAGATTGATTTCTCTGCACAAAATCAGCCTTAACAGCATTAATAAGAGTGAAATAAAGAAGCTCTTGAAAACCAACTTGCGCGAAAATTACACTCATCGTCTCTGTATCTACTTTTTTAGCCTTTAAGGCAGATGCAGCTAATCGCGCTGCTTCTTTCCCAACCCATTCTGGATCAATGTTATAGTTTCTTTCGGCGTTGAATTCGAAGCATACCGGTGTTACCTCACTTCCTTGTTGACCTATTGTCGCTAAACTGCACTCGATTATTGTTCCTTCTTCTGCATTTGCGATGTCATGAGAGTTTGCAACAGCTTTTGAAAGGTATGAGGCACCTATTCCTCCCTCTATTGGGAGAATTCTCTTGTCGGTCGCTATGGCAGAATCCAGCATTAATGAGGCAGCTTTCACCAAGTCTTCTGAATGAAGTTCAACGATTCTGTGGTCGTAAGTGTTCTGCACTGAAGAAACGCTTGGTTTTTGTTTGGGGAGGGTTTGCCAATTTTCGTCTGGTTTGCTTGCCTTCGCTGAGCTCAAAGCCTTGCTAACAACTTCTTCAATTGCAGTTTTGTCTCCTAAAATGTTCGTGTATGAAAACCCCACTGCTTTGTTAATTATAACCCTTATTCCAATTCCTCGGTCGATTATTCGTAAGCTTTTGGCAATTTGCCCCCGTTCAATGGAAATGTTTGTTGTGAGACCTTGATATACAAAAGCCTCAGCCTCTGCAGCACCACTTTTTAGAGCAAAACGAACAGTCTCTTCTGCAGAACTTAAAAGTTCTTCCAATCTAAGCACTGCCACCTACAAGTACCTCCCTTACTCTAATGTGTGGTCCTCCATCACACATGAAAGCTGTCTGTCCCTTTCCGCATCTTCCAGGCCATAATTCAAAGTCCTTTCCTACAGCATCTATCTTTAGTAATGTTTCAAGGGTGTTGCCGCTTATTGATGCGTTGCGAATTGGTTTGGCCAATTCACCCTTAACTATTTCATAAGCCTCTTGAATTCCAACCTGAAAAGTGCCATCCAAGTTTGCTTGGCCACCTCTGAAGCTTTTAAAGTAGTATCCGTTTTTTATGTCTTCAATCAGTTCTTCAAATGAATGGTCTTTTGGTTCCATAAACGTGTTGCGCATGCGAATTATGGGCTCTACTCTGAAGTCCTCTGCCCTAGCGTTTCCTGTTGGTTTTGAATTTAATTTGTGTGCAGTTTCACGGTTGTGCATTAATCCAACAACAACTCCGTCTTTGACTAGCAAGGTCTTTTGTGCCAATACCCCCTCATCATCATATTTGAATGAACCGAAAGCGCCATTTATTGTTCCATCATCATAAAAAGTAACAGTTTCTGAAGCTATTTTCTTTCCAAGCTTATCTGATAGGATTGAACCAGACAATATTAGGTCTGCTTCTGCCAAATGTCCAAAGGCTTCATGCACAAAAACGCCAACCACGTTTGGTCCAAGAATCACTGGAATTGTTCCGCCTTTTGGAGTTTTCGCCTTTAATTGTTCAATTGCACGTTTTGCTGTTCTTTCGCCAACAACTTCTGGAGTTTCTACATCAAATACTTCATAACCTGCGGTGGAGCCTATTTCCTCTCGGCTGAAAGTAAAAATGTCTGCTTCCTTTGCAGTGGCTGTTATTCTTGACCAGACGTACAGCTTATCCTGTTCAATATATGTGCCTTCATTGTTTATGAAATAATTTTTCCCAGTTAAATCCATATAATCTATTGTGCAGCCTTTCAGGCGGTTGTCATAATTTAAAATCACTTTACTCATTGCTAAAGTCATGCTTATTTTATCTTCTACAGAAACTTTCGATGGATCTTTTCGCGGTTTTGCTATTATTTTATCTTCAACCGCTTTGGTTTTGGCAAGTTTTATTGGGTTCTTAAGCTTTGAACTTGCAGTTTTCGCCATTTTACACGCGTCAGAAACAGCCTCTTTTAGGCTTTCAGTGTCAAGAGTGCCAACAGAAGCAAAGCCCCATGCTCCTTTTGTCAGAACCCGCAATGCGGCTCCATTTTCGATTCCCTGCTTTGCAGCTTCAACATTTCCGTCTTTAAGAGTGAGCATAGTCTTTGAAAGCTTTTGAGCACGAATTTCAACATATTCTGCTTCCAATTTTTTAGAAGCATAACTGATGACATTGATTAATCCATCCTTCAAAGGGTGTTTCTCCTTCATATTACTGGTTTAAAACGGATTTATTCACATTAGCAGTTATAAAATTGTTATGGTTTGCACTCTTCTAAATTGGCATCCTGAAAACAAGTTTAAAAAGAAAATATTCATTAAACATGCAAGAAAGAGTTTATGCTCTTCGCATAATCAATTTCATTTGGCTGATAAAATCATAATCTTCCTGCATTTTCTTCATTTCTAATCTGTGAAGCGAGTCATAGCTGGAATATATGTCTTCCAGAATTTTTCGCTCAATAACATAAGCGCCTGATCTTAGAAATTCCTCAAGGCCCTTTGTAAACACGTCGATTTTCTCTGCGATTTCGTTTTGCCTAAGAGAGTAGTTGTTTTCTAAATATTTGTAGATCAAGTTTGTGGCTTCCTGTCCAAAGATTTGTTTTAGTACCTTATCGATTATTTTTGAAATTTTTTCTTCTTTTTTGTTTGTTTGTTGTGTTATGTTTTCCATTATCCAGCCTCTGATGAGTATCGTTTGTATTACGACTTAATAAGCTTTGTCGTAGATTCGCTTAACACATATACACTTTGAGTATGTACGAAAATGGGTCACATGAAGTCTGTAAGATTTAACTGTTGGACTCTTTGTGAAATGAGTTTCTCTTTTGCTGTTCCATCAAAAATTATTGGTTGTCCATAGACACCATCATAGCCTGGCACCACTTTGATCCGGTCTTCTCTTACCTTGACTATTGCTTCGGCAATTTTTTCATCAGTGACATGGCTCATTGCTTCTTTTGAAGCATCGAGCAGCACATTATATTCATTCCCAAATTTTTCGGTAAGCCTATTGTAGATATTCCATACTTGCTGAATTGATGGTGAATTCGCATTCAAGGCAGTTGCAATAACTTCTGAAAGGGGTAGCAAATGTACAAAGTCTATAGCGTCTTTGGGCTTAAATCCTGCTGGGCGATCAGCCAATTCTTCAACACGTTGTTCTACACCTTTAGTGAGTTTTCTGCGACAAACAGGGCAAACATTACCTAGTTTTATGGCGTCTTGAGAAGAAAGCGCTACGTTACAATTTCTGTGGCCTGTCCAATGATATTTCCCATAAGACTGGTCTGTTTCTATTGTGAACTTGAATTTCTTTTTATCCTTTAAGCGGATTGCGTTCACAATTTCTCGATAGCTTGGTTTTTCTAAATAAAACACGTTTGCTTCTCTTCCCAAACGCCAGGGCCAAAAACTGTGGCTGTCACTGTTGGAAACTAGTGTGAACTTATCGAGTTTGCTTAACCGCCAATTCATCGGTGGGTCTGAAGAGAGTCCGGTTTCCAAAGCGTGAATATGTCTTGTCATATCTTGGTAGCATTCTTTGATGCTGTTGAATCCGCTGAAGGCACCGAAGATGCTGAACCATGGTGTCCATGCGTGTGCTGGAAAAATCATGTTTTCATGTGAAACTTGCATTATCTCTTCAACCAAGTGAGGCGCGTCCAAGTTTAATGTTGGCCTGCCGTCACTTGCAAGGTCACCATATTTTGCCAATCTATCATTGATTTGAATGGCTGTTTCAATGTTGGGTGTCAAGATGACATGATGAATCTTCTTGGTATCATTTTCAAAATTGAATATTGTGCTTACTTCTGTGGTTGTCATAAAGTATACTGGTAATTCTGGATTTTTTGCAACCTTATACAGACCAGTGTCTGGTTCAAACGTTAGATTTTCTTGAATTTCTTTAAGCCATTTTGGATGCGTGAAATCTCCTGTGCCAACAAGGTTTAAGCCTTTAATTCTTGCAAAACGGGCGATTTCTTCTATGGACATTTTCTGGCTTGTTGCGCGACTGTAGCGACTATGAATGTGTAAATCAGCTATAACTCTCAACTTTTCCGCCGTAGAAAAATATGCTTTCTAAAGCTTTTAAAATGTGTGTGACTTAGCAATTGAAGACATTGGGCTTTTTAGTGTTGTCAAGAAAACTATTTATGCAGTGGTTTCTCATGCTTGTTTATGTCAAAACAGGATGCGCTTCATTTAGTCACTTATTGTGGTTTATACTGCGGTTTATGTGCTCAGCGCAATCGCATCCCAATGCGAGCATATCAACTTCAGCAGACTTTACATGATGAAGGCTTTGATGACTTCTTTCAGTACGTGCCAGAAATGAAGAAAACTTTCCCTATATTCTGGAAGTTTCTGCAAAACCTTGCAAAAATGGATTGCACATGTAGAACAGGCAGGGGTGGACCGCCAGATTGTGAAATTCGCAGCTGTGCCAAAAATAAAAATGTCACATTTTGTCCGCAATGCAAGGAGTATCCATGCAAGCACATTCAAGCATTGGCTGAGCATTATCCAACTCTAATACAAGATGGGAAGCGTTTACAGAAAGTAGGTTTGGAAAAGTGGATTGAAGAACAGGAGCAAAGAGCAAAACGTGGCTTTGTTTATGCGGATGTACGTTATCCCTTTGGAACTTAATTTACTTCAGCTTCTTTTTCAGTTAAGTATTCCTCGAAATATTTTTCCCAATTAACCTTGAACATTATTATGAACACTATAATCAACAAAACTATTGCAAGAGTCATGCCAATTACTGCTGTCATCCAGTCGCTTTCCACACCAAAAATGTCTTTGATAATTTGCAGTGAAATTTGTCCGCTATAGGCAACTATGAGATTCATGAAGAATTTTCCAATTAACGCTGGGATGAAGGCTCTGATAACGCTGTAGCGCATTACACCCAATGGAATGAAAAGTAAGTCGTCTGGCAATGGTGTTAGAGCAAAAATGAAAATCACAATAGGACCGAATCTGTTGAAGAGTCTAACCAAAAAGTCTATTTTTTTCTTGTATCTTTCGCTAATGGCTTTCCTACCTCCAAAACCAAGCAAATATCCAGAAAATTCTCCAATTGCGGAACCAAATCCGGCTGCAACTGCAATTAATATAGGGTCAAAACCTTGTCCCCCAAGAGTGAAAATGATAACTGTGTAAGGAATTGGGAAAAAAATTGATAAAGCGCCAATGAGACTTAATAGAAATATTCCGAAGTATCCATATTGAATTGAAAGATTTTGCAACCAGTTGATTATGTCTTGCAACTGCACTCTTCAAATGTTCTCCTTTCATGTTCATTTATGCAAGTTTACTTAAAGAACTTGCCATTATGAACATCAAATTTAAATTAAAGTAAATCTTTACAGAAAACACCCATTTTAAGGGTGGTTCAGAGTTGCCAAAAAAGAAAAAAGGACCAATCTGGATAGCTCGCGAACTTTCGAAGTGCAGTGGATGTAGAAAATGTGAAATTGCGTGTTCACTTTTTCATGAAAAGCATATATGGCCTGAAGCTTCAAGGATTAGAGTTTT
Source organism: uncultured Candidatus Bathyarchaeia archaeon (assembly GCA_964489195.1). Classification (GTDB taxonomy): domain Archaea; phylum Thermoproteota; class Bathyarchaeia; order Bathyarchaeales; family Bathycorpusculaceae; genus CAZAXN01. Next base: position 11,582 of record CAZAXN010000007.1, on the reverse strand, counting down.
CATGCTTGTTCCTGGTGTTGATTTTCCACATTTCTGTGTTCAATGTGAAGATTATCCATGTGTGCAATCATGTCCAGTAAATGCCTTGTCAGTCAGTAAAGAAACAGGCGCAGTTTTGGTTGATAATGAAACTTGCATTGCATGTGGAAGGTGTATTGATGCGTGTCCTGGCAGAATCCCGCATATGCATCCCAAAGAGAAGCGTATTTTGATTTGTGACTTATGCGATGGCGATCCGCAATGTGTTAAGGTTTGCCGGGAAGGCGGTTGGAATGTGTTAAAGAAAGTTTCCAGAGGTGATCGTCCTTACAAGCTTTATTCTCGGAAACCTGAAGAAATTACACGAAGTTTGGCTTTGAAAATGTATGGTGAAAAGGTGGGTGAGTTTGTTTGATTTTGGGTTATGCCGGAAAGTTTCTTGAGATTAATCTTTCTAGGGAGAAAGTTAAAGAGGTAAGTTTTGATGATGAGGTTTTGAATGATTATGTTGGTGGCAGAAGTTTGGCAGTGAAGATTCTCTGGGACCGGTTGGGAAGCAATTGGGAAAACATAGACCCGTTAGGTTCTGAGAATATCCTGCTTTTCTTGACTGGTCCATTAACTGGGTATTTTCCAGGTGGGAGAATCTGTGTATCTGGGAAGTCGCCACAGAGCAATGGTGTTGTAGGTTCTACTGTTGGTGGGGAATTTGGTGTTGAATTGAGATGTGCTGGTTATGATGGTATAATTGTAATTGGTGAAGCGAAAAAGCCTGTTTATTTCTTTATCAAGGATTCTGATGTTGAAATTAGGGATGCAGGGCATGTTTGGGGTAAAGATGCAAAGCAAACTGTGAGGATTATTACAAAAGAGTGCAGAGACCTTTTGAAAAAGCGTTTTCCATTGTATGGAGAATGGAAGGAACCAGCATTGTTGTATATTGGTCCTGCTGGAGAAAATAAAGTGCGTACAGCGGTTGTAGCGGCGAAATGGGCGCACGCTGCTGGTTATGGCGGTTACGGTGGAGTTATGGGTTCGAAAAGGCTGAAGGCAATTGCTGTTAAGGGCACTGGACCATTGCCGCCTGTAGCTGACATAAAAAAAGTTGAGCGTTTAATCAAAGTTGTGAATGATAATGCTTATGAAAATGAGTTGTGGAGGCGTTGGGGAACTGGAGCAGGTGGTTATGAATTTGGTGCGAAGACAAGCTCTGAGCCTGTTAGGAATTGGCAGGATGAGTGGCATGATGAAAAAAGCTTTGGCGTTGACCAGTTTGAAAATAAAGTTTGGATAAAGCAGTCTTGGAGTGATTTTGGCTGTCCGACGTGTTGTTTGAAAATAGCAATGGTTAAGAATGGAAAATTTAAAGGAGCCATAACAGATAATCCAGACTATGAAATGCAAGCCTATCTTGGTACAAACTTGGGCATTTTTGAGCCTGAAGAAAACGTGTTTCTTTCTTCTTTAATTGATGATTTAGGACTATGCGGCATACAAACAGGGAATGTGATGGGTTTTGCTGCAGAGCTTTTCCAAAGGGGAATTTTATCGGCGAAGGATTTGGACGGTATTGAGCTGAAGTGGGGTGATGTTGAAGCATTTGCTGCTTTAGCCAGAAAAATTGCTTTCAGAATAGGCATAGGTGACACGTTGGCTGAAGGAACTTATCGCGCTGCGTTGAAAATTGGAAAAATGAAAAAAACAAATTTGTTGCAATATGCTGTGCAATCTAAGGGCATTGGCATTGGTGCTCATGGGATTCGCAGTGGGAAAGATTATCCAGAGATTTTTTCTTATGCATGTTCTGTTCAAGGTGGAGACCACACATCTACGGCTGGTCTTCCACTTGATAGTGGTGGGAGCGAGTTGATGGAAATATTCAACGATTCTGGCGTGTACTGCAATTTCAACAGTTTTGGCATACAGCGCAACCTTAAATTTGAATTTTACACAGCAGTTACGGGTTTAAAGCTTACAAGAGAAGAGTGGTGCAGTTCGAAGGCTTTGAAAGTGTTGCAATTGCAGAGGGCAATGCTGCTTTTAGGTGGTCCAGATTTGAAATGGAACCCGAAGGTACATGATGCTAATCCGCCGAGATTTTATGAGCCTTTGCCTTCTGGACCATACAAGGGGAAAGCCGCTGACAAATCTGCTGTGGATGATTATAATAGAAGGTATTACAAGGCAGCCGGCTGGGATGAAAATGGAATACCTAAATCGGAAATTCTTAGAAAGCTTGAACTAGACGATGTTGATAAGGCATTGGAAAGATTTCGCAGAGAAAAGCCTCTCTAGAATACATGTATATGGAAGAAAACTTGAAACACCTTTTTCCATTTTCTTCCAAATTTGTTAATGAAGCTGATTCTTAGTAACTTTAGATTCGATAATATTCTAACGTAAGAATGATGTCTTAAAGGGACAAGTGCAACAATGAAGAAAAAACAAGTTAAATTACATGTAACTCTTTTCCAATCTTCTCGAAGGCGCCAATAGCAAAGTCTAAATCTTCCCTTGTCAACGCAGCATTCATAATAGTTCTTATTCGCGCCTTATCTCTCGCAACCATTGGATATACAATGGGCAATGCAAAAACACCCTCTTCGAAAAGTCTTGCACTCAATTTTTTTGCTACGCTGCTTTCGCCAACAATAACTGGTGTAATAGGTGTTTGACTATTTCCTATATCAAAGCCTAAGTCTTTCATTGCTTTTTTGAAATATTTTGTATGTTCCCACAGTGTTCGCACATGCTGTGGCTCACTTTCTAAAACGTCAATAGCTGCAATGCAAGCAGCTGCAACTGCAGGGGGATGCGAACCGCTGAGAAGCCAAGTTCGCGATTTGTTATAGGCAAAATTGATCAAATCTCTTGATCCAGACACATGCCCGCCTACCACGCCGAAAGCTTTTGAAAAAGTGCCCATTTCCACATGGACTCTATCACGTCTAAGCTTGAAATGTGAAACAATTCCTCTTCCCCCTTCGCCTAGTACACCTTCGCCATGAGCATCATCCACATAGATCATTGCACCGTGTTCAGCGCCAATTTTCGCGATTCCATCAAGAGGTGCTATGTCGCCATCCATGGAGAAAACTCCATCAGTGATTATTAGAATTCTCCTATAAGGCGGTGAATGTTTTTCGGCTTCTTCCAGAACACGTTGCAAATCTTGGACATTCGCATGTTTATACACTGTCCTTTCAGCATGTGAAAGCCTAACGCCATCAATTATGCTTCCGTGGTTAAGCTCATCACTTATTATTAAGTCGCCTTTGTCAGCCAGTTGTGGAATTAAGCCAGCATTTGCTGCGAATCCTGTCTGATAAACAAGCGATGCTTCTGCATGCTTAAACTTTGCTAGTCGCTTTTCAAGTTCTATGTGCAAATCCATATTTCCAGCAATAGGACGAACAGAACCTGAACCGGCACCGTGAGTCTGAACCGCTTTTATTGCAGCTTCCTTCAATCGCGGGTGATTGCTTAAACCCAAATAATTGTTTGAGCAGAACATTAACACTTTTTTGTCATCTACTTTGCACCATGGCATGCTCGGACCTTGTAAAACACGAAGCTTCCAGTCCAACTCATTTTTTACCAGTTCTTCGTATTCCTGTTTCAAAAAAGCTGTTGGATTGCGCATTCCTATCAACCTCTCTTTTCCATAATTTCTCGCACATTCTCTTAACTCTTTCTAGCTTCGAAATGCAATTTTCTTGTACAGTTTCTCTACCATATCCCTAGTCATAGAAGCCAAATCATAGGTTGGATTCCAACCCCACTCTCTGCGAGCTACGTTATCATCTATTGACATTGGCCATGAATCTGCGATTTTCTGTCTAAAATCTGGTTTGTATTCACATTTGAAATCGGGAATATACTTCCTAATTTCTGCAGCAAGTTCACCTGCTGAGAAGCTTATTGCAGAAATGTTGTAGCTTGTGCGCTGTTTGATTTTAGAGGCATCTGCCTCCATAAGGTCTATTGCCGCTTTGATGCAGTCTGGCATATACATCATGGGCAACACCGTGTCTTCTCTTACAAAGCATATGTAATGCTTATGCTGAATCGCCTCATAAAAAATCTCCACAGCATAGTCTGTTGTGCCTCCGCCTGGAGGAGTTTCACTGCTTATTATACCCGGGTAACGCACACTTCTAACATCTAACCCGAACCTATTAAAATAATAATTGCTGAGGAGTTCGCCTGCGACTTTTGTCACACCGTATATGGTTTTAGGAATTAAAATTGTGTTTTGAGGAGTGCTTCGCCGGGGAGCTTCTGGACCGAAAACGGCTATTGAACTTGGCCAGAAAACTCTTATTAGCTGGTTTTCTCTCGCTGTCTCCAGTATATTGTATAGACTATTGATGTTCACGTTCCAAGCGAGTTGAGGATTTTCTTCGCCAGTTGCTGACAAAATAGCTGCTAGATGATAAATTGTGTCTATATTGTATTTTTTGACAATTTTTTCAATGCTCTGTTTGTCTGTAACATCAGCATATTCGAAAGGACCTGAATTGAAAAGTTCATTACTTGGGGTCCTCTTATGTCCAATTGCAACCACATTGTCTTTTCCATATTTCTTTCGCAGTTCTATTGTGAGTTCTGAACCGATTTGTCCAGTAGCTCCTGTGACAAGGATTTTTTTCATGGTTTTTCTTGACATTTGACAGCCTCATCTGTTGTGGAAAATCGATGTTTAAATCTTTAGGATATAAGAATTTTTAGTCTAAATTGTAGTTTTTTCATTAATGCTCGCCAATTAAGCCTTTAGTTTGCGAATTATCTCGCCAATAGGATTTGCATGTGCATTCACTTTAATGTTCACTTCCACTTTCTCATTGCTAACAACTATTAATGCAGCAGAGTTTTCGCCCCGTTTGTCTCCACCGCTTTCACTTCCAGCCTTTAAGGCTGTTGTCATTCTGCAAGCCAAATTATCACTTGAGCTTTCAAATGCCTTAGCTATACAATTTACTACTTCTTTTCTGGAGAGCAGATTGCCTATAACAACATAATTTTCTGCAATGATTTCAGCAGTGTATTCTGGAATATTGGCACCAGTAAAAACAGCTTTTCTTCCTTCAAAGTCCATTATTGCCACTTGCCTCAAATCTCTTTCATTGTCTTCTTCCAAAAGCCTATCCAACGTCTCCGTCGGGGTCAAACCCTTCTCAAGAAGTTCTATTCCCTTAATTCCATAAGCTATACGCGTATGGGCTTGAGTTACAATTACGCCGACTCCAGGTTTTGCATGAGGGACTCTGTCACCTACAAATGTAGACCCAGAAGCAACTGCAACACCCATCAATCTATGGTCTGGCGATATGGCTATTATTGAAAAAGTACCAGAAAATACTCTGGTGCTTGTTTGCTTTTTCATTGTTTTCCATCTCAGCCTGATTTTTTAACTGCGAGTTTGCTGAAATAGTTTATAGCATACCCGACAAATCTTTTACTCTTAGATGAAGATTATGCGGCTAGGCTTTATTGTTAATCCAATCGCTGGCATGGGAGGGAGAGTGGGACTTAAAGGTACAGACATGGTCGTAAAAGAAGCAATTGCCAAAGGAGCAAAACCTGTAGCGCCTCAGAGGGCAATAGAGTTCCTGCAAAAACTGAAGGAAAATGCAAGAGAAAAGTCAATTGAAGTTTTGACTTGTCCAACTATTATGGGTGAGGAAGAAGCAAGAAAAGCGAGTTTTCCCGTGCGAGTTTTACAGATGAAAATTGGGAAGGAAACAAGTGCTGAAGACACAAAAGAGGCTGTAAGGCTTCTTAGCGCTATGAAGGTGGATTTGATAGTTTTTGTCGGTGGAGACGGCACCGCTAAGGATATTCTGGATGCTATGCTGGAATGTGATGAAGTGCCAGTTTTAGGCGTGCCTTCAGGCGTCAAAATGTACAGTGGTATTTTTGCAGTTAATCCCTCGGACGCCGTAGATGTGGTTTTGGCTTTTGCCTTAAAGCAAGCGGAAATTGCAGAGTTTGAAGTGGTAGATTCAGATGAAGCAGCTATTAGAAGCGACACTTTGGCAGTAAAATTATATGGTTTCTTGAAGGGTCCATTTCTGCCTATGCATGTTCAAGGAAGCAAGCAGATAAGTCCAGAAACAGTTGATGAAAAAGATAATCAAACAGCAATAGCAAAATTCATAATCGAAGAAATGCGGCCAGATGCAACATACATTCTTGGTCCGGGAACAACCGTGAAGCGCATTGCAGAGCTGTTGGGCGTTAAGAAGACTGTTTTGGGTGTGGATATTTACAGTAAAGGCAAGGTTATACTTGATGTGGATGAGGGGAAAATTATGGAAGAGATAGGCGACTGGCATAATGCTTGGATTGTTCTTTCACCCATAGGTCATCAAGGCATTCTTCTTGGCAGAGGAAATCAGCAAATTAGTCCACAAATTGTTAAGCGCATTGGAAAGGAACATATTATTGTTGGTGCGACGAAGAGTAAGCTTCAGAGTATTGATGGTGGCGTTTTACGGGTTGACACTGGAAACGCTGAGGTGGATGAAATGCTTAGGGGATATATTAAAGTGGTTACGGATTACAAGGAATGGCGACTGGTGTCAGTGCTGTAAATAAAGAACAGTGGCAGCTAATCTGTTTAGGCTCCAAACTTTTTGCTTTTACCAATAAAATTCATTAAAATTGGCATAATATCCATGCCCCTTATTCTGTTTAAACCACCTTTAGAACATGCTCTCTCATCAAATTTCATAACGTCATCGCGGCGAACTTGTGGACCGGTTATTGCTACTGGAACTGGATCGCCTTCATGGTCCCGTGTGATGCATGAAGTTGTATGGTCTGCTGTTACAGCGATGTAAGTAACGTCTAAGTCAACGTCGTCAAGTATGTGACTAATCATTTTGTCAAATTTCTCGATTAGTTCAATTTTCTGTTTGTAGTCGCCATCATGGCTTACTACATCCATTGCTTTAACATGCAAAATCACAAAATCATTTGCCTCCAAAGCTTGAACTGTAGCTTTGGCTTTTGCCATAAAATCAGTTTGAGGCGTACCCGTGGCACCCTTAACACATGTTAAATCCAAACCTGCAACTTTGCATACACCTTTAACCAGTGCAGCTGCGCCTATGCATGTTCCTTTGACGCCATATACTTGTGGAAGTGGCTTAATGTTTGGAGCTTTGCCTGCTCCTCTGCACAAGATGAAGTTTGCTGTTGGCATTTTACTTTCAATTCTTTTCTTGTTTATTGGGTGTGCTTCCAGAACTTTGCGAAATTTGTTCATGAGCTCATTCACAATATTTGCTGTTTGTTTTGCTTCTGGGCTTTTGTCCAATGGTTTTATTTCAGAAGCTTTCATGCCGGTTTTCCCTGGATCTGAATCGCTTACTGCTGTTGAGAGTTTAGATCCGTGAAGAACCAGAACTGCACGGTGCTGGATAGTGTTTTTGAAAGTGAATTTGACATGCGACTGTTTTAGTTTGACTTTCTCAAGGCTTCTTGTCAATTGAGCTGCATCTTCATTTGATATTCTGCCAGCTCGCCTATCCAGAACAATACGCTTCTCATTTACCGTTGCAAAATTACATCTAAACGCAACATCTCCAGCAAAAACTTCCAATCCAGAACCAATTGCCTCCAATGCCCCCCTCCCAGAATAAACTTTCAAAGCATCATACCCTAGCAAAGCAAGCGTAGCTGCATCACTTCCAGGTGGAATTCCAGGCGATATTAAATCCATTATACCGCAGACACCAGTCTTAGCTATCATGTTCAGTGAAGGCTTATGGGCTATTTCCAGTGGTGTCTTCCAATTTAATTCTTTTATCGGCCTATCAGCCATTCCATCTGCGATAATTAAAATAGCTTTCATTTTTAAATTCACGGTGCACACGCTCGGTGAATATACTATTTTAAATGGTTAAAATATTTGCGCATAGTTAGTTAATTAGGAATTCTATGATTTTGCTGTAAACATCTTTATCTCTAAAGTCTTCATTGCCTGCATATATGCTTGGATTGTCATTCACTTCAACCACAACATAATCGCCATTAACCTCTTTGATGTCTACTCCATAAAGCCCTCGACCAACAACTTCACATGCTTTTAACGCTGTTTCTTTAAGCTTCATTGGCGCGTTTTCTCTTTTCAGTGATATTGTTCTACCCCAGACAAAACTTGGTTTGCCTCTGCGTTTGGCGCCGTGTTTCCATCTGCCTTTTGGCACCATGTATTTGCATACGTATAAGACTTTGCCGTTTAATACGCCTACTCTCCAATCAAAGGCTGTTGGCACAAATTTTTGCACTGCCAGAACATCGGATTTTCTGAAGAATCTTTTGGCTACTTCCCGAAAGCTTGTTTCACAAGCCACTTTCTCCACGTATCTTGAAAAGCTTGTGTATGGCGCTTTTATTACAACTGGTCTTCCAAAGGCCCTGAAAATTTCCAGGATTTTTTTGTGATGCAGCTCCTCTTTGTTTAAAAAAATTGTTGGAATGTGTGGGATGCTGTATTTTTTGAACAATTCATACAAGTGGATTTTGTTTCCGCAAATCTGTATTGACTTTGGGTCATCAACTACTTTTAACCCCATTTCCCATGCTGTTTTTGAGACTATGTATGCTGTGAAAAGCGGGTCTGTTGTAGCTCTAATAAAAACTGCGTCGTATTTTGGAATTTCCAGAAGGCCTTCTCTGAACATGAAATCAAATCTGCAATTTGCCTTTTCTGCTGCAATCTTGAAGTTCTGCAGTGCCAGAGCTTCTTTCGGGTCTGTGAAATTGTATTTTTCAACAAAACAGGCTATATTAGCCAATATGGTATTCACCATTTTTAGAAATTTGGAAAATTTCTTCAGAAATCATCTTTAAATCTAATGGAGAAATTTCTTTTCTCTGCAATGGTTGAAGCCCGCTAAGATAAATGTTGTCTGCAATGCGTTGAATATGCAATTTGCAAATTGGAATCTTAAATACCTCATAAACCTTTTCTGAGATTTTTCGCAAATTCTCATCTAACCCACCACGTTTTCCAAAATAGGAGTTAAATGAAAACATTTCACCCCTAAGTGGTTGTGCACAAACTGCAAACTTGTAGTTCATGCTTAAACTTTTAAAAACTCTGTAAAGTGCGCTTCTGTTTTTTGCTATTTTGTAGCCTTCATAAGAGAATGGGTTTACAGCAAAAATCACCATAGGAAAACCAACTTCACACATCATCTGTTTCACTGAATCAGTCACTAAGTAGGGCATTGTTGGGATTCCAGCTTTGGAGGCTCTAAGCAGCAAAATAGGTATCCTATAAGCATCAATAATATCGTTGCTGGATGGAATCACCTGATTGCCCAGAATCTCAGCATGCAATGACACGTAGTATCCTGCTTTAAGATAGCGATAATCATTGTTGATGTTGAGAGTAAAATCTTTTATTGACGATCCAAGGAAGGTCGGTGGTTTCATTAAAGGCAAGTCTGTTGTTAGGTCGATGTTTGAGACGACCAACACCCATTTAACACCAGATAATTGAATGCTCGATATTGCAGCGGTTATATTTAAAACTAACTATACTTTTTATATTCAAAATTAATAACCAAATAAAACAAAAGAGGAACTGACACGTACAAACCTCTCGAAGTCTTTGGTCCAGAACATGAATTTTCAATAGTTAACGAAGAATTGAAAGTCTTGCCCATTGTGGATAAGGTTATAAAAGATTTTCATGGGCGAATCGTAAACTTCGTTGAAGCATCCAATTACACTTTTGGAAAAGAACTTCAAATGCATGTAATGGAACTTAAGCCTAACGCTCCTTTCAAATCTCCAGAAGAATTTAATGAAACTATGCATGATGCAGTTTTATCGCTTCTCAATTTCCTAAAGTTTAAATATGGAGCATTCTTGCTTGGAACAGGCATGCATCCACTAATGAGGCTTGAGGAGACTAGTGTTTGGTCTCATAGGCATCGGCAAATTTACGAGACTTACAGTAAAGTTTTCAATCTTAAACAGCATGGATGGCTTAATATCCAAAGTTTTCAGCTTAACCTTCCATATTCAAAAGAAGAAAACGGCATTCTACTACACAATTTGCTTGCAAATTTATGCGCTTATTTGCCTGCAATCTCTGCTTCTTCACCGATTTATGAGGAAAAAATTGGAGAAAATGTAGATAATAGGTTGCATTTTTACATGATGAATCAGAAGGAAGTGCCCTCCATAATTGGAGACGTTATCCCGGAGTACGTTTCTTCTTTTGATCAGTATAGAAAGGAGATTATTGAAAGATACTCGATGGATTTAGCTAATGCTTGTGTGAAAGATAATCTTCTACACCAAGATTGGGTTAACTCTCGTGGCGTCATCTTCCGTTTTGATAGGAAGGCTTTGGAAATAAGGGTCATGGATGAGCAGGAATGTGTAAAATCAGATGTAGCATTAAGTTGCTTCATTAGAGCAACGCTAAGAGGGTTCATGCATGGAATAAGTGAACTTTTACCTCATGATACTTTAGTGAAAGATTACAAGTCAATTGTATTAAGTGGATTAGACGCCAAAGTTTTGCATCCTTATGGGTCAACTGCACGCAAAGTTTGTCAATACTTTTTCAAAACAGCCAGCGAAAACGCGACAGATGAAGAGAAAAAATATCTTCCAATAATACAGAAAAGAATAGAACATGGTAGCTTATCAGAAATTATCAAAGAGAGAATTCGAAAAAAGGCACAGAAGACAGATTTTAAAGAAGCATTAATCAGCATTTACTCAATGCTTATAAGGAATCTTGAAAATAATCAACCTTACTTCTAAAAAGGGTATGGAGAGTTTTTCATGCAGAAAGAAGGTGCAAGGCAAAATAATTTTTTTGATGTTTGCGGTTCCTGTAGGATAAGTTGCTGTCAAAATGCTAGACCACCATTGACCTCTAAACGGAGACAAATTATAACTGCGTACTTGAAAGAGCACAAGCTTCATATTGACAGTCCATTTGTTGAAGGCGAATATGCTTTTCCTAGGGAAGATATCGAAGGCTATTGCATATTTTATGACAAAAAAACGAGGAAGTGTCAAATTCATCCTGTAAAGCCAGAAACATGTGTTGCTGGACCAATAACTTTCGACATAAATGCGAAAAACGGGAAAATTGACTGGTTTTTGAAAATGGAGAAAATCTGTCCCTTGGCTGGAGCAATATACAATCGGGGCGGATTGTTGAAGAAGCATTTGGAATCTGCCAAAAGAGAGATTTTGAGACTTGTGAGTGAGCTTGATTCTGAAGCTTTAAAGGCTATATTAAAAATCGAGGAGCCTGACACCTTCAAAATAGGCGAAGATAATATTGAGGAAAGTGTTTTAAACAAAATAGCAAAAGCAACTTTAGAGAAACGAAAGCAATTCCCCGCGTAGCAAAGGCAACAGCAGAAACCTAAAACGAAATTCCTTGGAAAATGTTCCAAGAAGAAAGGTTCATCTTCTTTTCTGTTTCTTTCCTCCACGGGCTCTTCTTGTTTGATGTCCCCTCACCTTGTTACGGCGAGCGCTTTCCTTGGCTTTTCTACGGGAATCCTGTTCTCTCGCCATGTTCTTTCACTTCACCTCTTAATTGTTAGTGGTGC
>CAZAXN010000006.1:0-11375 GCA_964489195.1 uncultured Candidatus Bathyarchaeia archaeon | reverse complement strand
GGCCTTTTGCTGGATAGTACACAGGCGGAAAGAAGATTAAACCTAAACTTAGTATAGTAGCAATATAGCTTAAAGTGTAAGTGCTAGACTTGTAAAGATATGTGGATATTGTGAACCCTAAAGTGCTAAGAGCTGCCCAACAAAGCAATAATGAGGGAATTATCCAGATTAGTGAAACAATCTCTAAGACACCCTCTATTTCTTAACTCAAAAAGTTCCACAGCCTCTAAGGCTTTCCTCGCCAATCGTTTTGATTCGGAACTCGATAATCCTTGAAGTTTAGCAAAATAGTAGGCATAATCCCACGGTGTATAATTTCCATAAGCGGCAACGTCTTGAGGAACCACAGCAATATGCTTTCTTACCATTTTTGGTTCTTTAACCACGCTGTAACCTAAAACTTCAGCATCACCTTTCGTGGGCGTCAGTTGAGTCGAAATGATCCGCAAGAAAGTAGTCTTTCCAGCTCCATTTGGACCAATAATGGTGAATAATTCACCCTTTCTCACGGAAATCATGACATTTCTAAGAGCCTTAACACCATCTTTATAAACTTTTGACAATTCATGAGCTACTACAGCTTCAACACTCATGGCCATCATCTGCATATCTTATGTTGACAGTAATGTTGTTTCCTCAAATTCTTCGCTAACGCTTAGAAAAGATCGCATATTTATCAATTTCACTGACACTTGACTATACTTCAAGATAGATCTAAATCAAATTTGCTTTCAGAAACGCTGCCGACAAAAGACGGTTAAAAGCTTTAAAGAAGGAAACTTTACTTAAGGTCTTCCTCCAAAAGAAGCGTGAAAGTTTGGTCAATAAAAACATAGTTGGCAGATGTGGGTTGTACTGTGGTGCCTGCGGGATCTACAGAGCTTACATAGACGATGGCGATTTCTTAAAGAAACTTGCAGAGCGCTTTAAATGCCCACAAGAAAAAGTTAGATGCGAAGGTTGTATGGCATTAACGTCAGAGTGTTGGGGAAACGACTGCAAGATTGTTCAATGCCTTGAAAATAAAGGATTGAAATTTTGTTACCAATGTGGCGAATACGAGAAGGACTCTTGCGAAAAGTTTGTGAAGTTGGCTCAACGTTATGCAAAGATTGGGGTGAACGTAAAGGCAAATCTTGAAAGAATCAAAAGGGGCGAAACAGAAGAATGGCTTCGTGAAAGCGAGAATAAATATAGATGCCCATTCTGCGGAAAACCATTACCAGTGTATGGAACCGAAGGAAAATGCTATCACTGTGGAGCCGATCTCGGTGACGAAAACAAAAATCCTGAATTTAAAAAAGAATCGTAACACTCTTGCAATTAGTATAAGAAAATTATGTAAATCTTTGTATGTATAATGTAAGATTTGAATCCATTAAGAACATCTGGTAATGAATTATTGCAGTGCTCACGAGCCTACTTTCTATGCGCTTTCACGAGTACGTGGGCAAACCAGTCACCTTCAAGAGGAAGCAGATCCATCGGATTGTAATGCCATTGTCCAATATAGAATTCCTCGGTCGAATCGATTTTGAATCCAGCCTCTTCGAGCGTTTGGAAAAGCTTATCCTTGGTCGCTATTGCTCCAAAACCGAACTTTTCTGCTAAAGCTAAGCTCATTGAACCTTCTTTGAACCATAGATTCGCGAAGATCAATCGTCCTTTTGGCATTAAGACTCTGGAGGCTTCTTGAAACGCCTTTTTTGTTTCAGGGATATTATCAAAACCAAAATAGGATGTAACGCATGTAAGCTTTCGAGATTTTATGGCGAGAAGTTTACCATTCATTACGCATAGAGATATTTGTTTATAGCTTTTCTGTTCCTCAAGTTTAAGCTTAGCACCTCGTAGAGGTTTTTCGTCAATGTCTGCCCCAATTACAAGTCCATCTTTTGATATTTTTCTTGATAAAGCAAGAAGCAATCTGCCCATTCCAGATGCTACGTCCAAAATCAGATTTTCGTTTGAAATAGAGCTTGCAATTTCGTTTAGCAATGTTTCATCCGCTTTTCTCAACTCTTCAGAAAGATAAGACGAATATTCTTTGCGGATTTCGTCATATTTTTCTACGCTTGGAAACTCGATATTCCAACTAAACTCCTTCTCGCTCAGTTTTGGATCTTTTAATATCGGAATTCGTCTTTAATCTAATATAGATGTCCACTAAAACAGCGAAGAACACCGTTCAACAAACGATCATCAGAAGCATCTCCAGCAAACTTTAATGACTTTCTACAAACAGGACATGTCAACATCGGCAACAACAGCGCTTTCACTTTTCCACGCTCAATTAATACTTATTATGATCTTTTGATATGCGCCAGTAAGTTTAAATCTTTTTTATGTAGAGAAAATTCTATTGGCAGTCTAGACAGCTTCAAATATCGGCACAAATTCTCAGTTTTCAATATCCACTTTCCGTAAATTTACAGTAATGCAAATAAAGTCTTCTCAGGGACAATTGAGGATCAGGAGGTATTTACATTGAGCCATGCTTGTAAAAATCTCTCCGGGCAAAAGAAAAATAAAGTGCAATCAACAATCCATCTTAAATCTATTATGAGCTGGATTGGAAGGGTAACTTTAGTTCATTTCGCGACTTACTTTGTTTTTGGCATCATCTTTTTTAACTTTTTAGGCTACGCTAGCTTCTACTCTATGCCAGATGTTGCCGTTTTCATGCGCCCTACCACTGACCCATTAGTAATGGCTGGATCCCTCTTTCAACTCATCCGCGGTCCAATAATAGCTTTGGCGCTCTACCCCTTCCGTGAAGTTTTCATAAATTCAAGACGAGGTTGGGCGTTATTGTGGGGATTGATGCTTGCACTTATGATTGTTGCTCCCGCTGGAGCCTCGCCTGGAAGTATAGAAGGACTTGTTTACACCAAAATTCCTTTATGGTTCCATATTATCGCCTTGCCTGAAGTTATCTTTCAAACATTGGCTTTTTCTTGGTTGACTATTACATGGGAACGCCACGCCAAGAATAAAAAATAGTAGAAATTCAATTAATAAATCCATTGAAGATATTAATGAATTTTCTGGAATAGAAGTCTATAGATTAACAACCAATTTCAAAGTACCTGAGATGCTTGTCTTTGGCGCATTTGCGATCATGGCACACACACTTTGCATTCTGGCAAAGTCAATTGATAAATCGCATTCCAAAAATTTTGCTTGCGTCTTCGAACTCCTTTATCCAGTCACCGAAGACTACTATTTGATGGTTACCCGAGGTTTTATTAACATATTCCCTAACATTGGAGATTCTGACTATCAATGTTGTTCTACAATCAAATCCTTCCTTGCAATCCACAATCACACCTGTCTTGACGTAAATAGATGTTAAATTCCGATCCATACGCGCTAGAGTTACAATCTGTCCGTTTTCCAAAGGATAATAGGCAGTCAAACTTCCCGAAAATTTTAGGCCATGATAATCTCTAAGCTCGTAACGTTTAGGTTCTGCATCGAAACCAGCCATTTTAAAAGGCATGACACAATGCGAAATAGCTACAGTCTCTTCTTCTGGATTGACCACCAGAACGTTCCCCATAAAAGCAGGTCTCTGACACAATTTCTGCACAAGCAACAGCATCAATAAGGATGTCAAATCAGCTTCACAGCCAGCAGGAACCCCTTCATCTCGCAATTTAGCGAAGGCAAAGCACTCAGCAGGTAATGGTGCAATTTGGTCGCTGCAAACCATCGTCACAGCAGTTGCAGAACGTTCTTCAACCAGTTTTTCAATCGCCAAGTAAAGCTTCGCCTCAAATGCAAGGTCATTTTCACACGGTTCAACAATGTGATATGCTTCTCGAAGCCACTTTTTAGCCAAGCCGACAGCTGCTTCTTCAGGTATTTGGCTCCATTTTTCTACCAGTTCAGCATGTTTAACGTGTTCAACTTGAACCCCAAAACGTTCCATTATTTGCTCTGGAGTTGGATTACGAAGAGCTGCAACTTGCTCGTAAGCAGGCAAATCTGTGGACAAAGCAAGTACCTTATTATTGCGAAGACTTTCTCGCAATCCGTGAACTTTAATCTTTGCCTTCAAATCCTCATAATCTAACACTACTTGCACGTTGCCTTTATCATGCAGATATTCATAAGCATCTAATGCCAGATAAGGAACCCTCGGTTCTTCAAAAAGCAAGATAGGAACATGCAGATTAAGCAGCTTCTCCAATGATTTAGTCAAACCAAGACAAAACTTGCAAATTATTATCACATCGCTTGAGCACCTCAAAGCATCATCCAAGTCTTCTTCGCTAAAAACCATGGAGGGTTCCAATAGTCTAGTGTCGGCATTTTCCAAATATTGCCTTAATTGTAGCTCAAGTTCCTTTGCCTTTTTTGTTATAAATTTTTCGTTGACATTTCTTTCGAAGCCAGAATAGTCAGGCTTAATAAAGCGTGGATACTTGCCAAACACGAACACTGGCTTTATGTACAACATCTTCTCTCCGACTAAATCATTCATTCAATATCACTTTCCTCTTCAGTTCATTTCAATTTTTCTAAAAAGTTGAGAACAGTTTGGTTAAATTCCTTTGGTTTTTCCATGTTAACAATATGGCCAGC
The DNA here is from genome assembly GCA_964489195.1 of uncultured Candidatus Bathyarchaeia archaeon. Taxonomy (GTDB): domain Archaea; phylum Thermoproteota; class Bathyarchaeia; order Bathyarchaeales; family Bathycorpusculaceae; genus CAZAXN01. The sequence continues at coordinate 6,785 of CAZAXN010000006.1, read as the reverse complement.
TCCCTTAACAACTAGTTTCTTTGCACCGCGAATATTCTTCTCCAAGACATCGCCTACAGCGTGGATATCAGGCACATCTTGGTCACCAATGATTACAAGTGTTGGAGTTGCTATCTCTGAAAGCCTTAGGATACTGGGCTCATTAGGTTGGGATCCAAGGGTTCGATCAATTAAAAGCGCTCGATAGTTTTCCAAACAAATTTTCCTCAGTTTCCGAGCTACATTTGGCTTTTCCATGGCAGGAACCATATATGGGTCCTTTAACCATTCTTCCATTGCATTCAATGCACTCTTTTCATCTTTCACTGACATGAAAATCTTCATGATTCGACGATTGTGTTCCTCAGACCACTTGAACCCAATTAAACCTGAACCAACCAAAACAAGTGCATCCACCATGTCAGGATGCTCTATAGTGAACTGAATGGCTATTGAGCCTCCTAAAGAAAGACCAACAATATACGCTTTATCCACATTCAGAAACTTGAGCAGTTCGTATAGGTCATTAATAATATAGAAAGGTTTCTTTGGCATTTCGGATTTGCCACAACCACGAAAGTCGTAACGAATGACTCTATAGTACTGGGCAAATTCTTCAAATTGATCATCCCACATTCTGCAATCCATATTGCCGCCGTTAATAAAAACTAAAGGTTGACCTTCTCCAAGCATTTCGTAGTATATTTTTCCTCCATTGATTTCTGCAAAACTATTAACTTTTTTCAAAGTTACATCCTCCCAAGTTATTTCCATAAGAAATGCAATTTACTCTTATAAAGTAATGTTTGGAACCACGCTTAAGAAACCAAGCTGCCAAAACTAGAAGCATAACAAGGAGAATCAACCAAGAATAGATGTTCCAAGTAATCAGTGAAGTAAAAAGCAGTAATACAATAACAATTGCGGAGAAAATTCCATCTTTAGTCATTTTATAATCACCATATGATGCGTGCTGTAGATGAAGGTGCCACTTTTTCCTCAATTTTGCTCCGCACCAATGGCATTCTGATAGGTGCATGGCGATTGGTTTACTGCATTTTTGGCATCTCCACTTTCTATTTTCTTCTTCAAGCCATGCTTCAATTTGTCCATTTTTAATTCTCTTCTGATTCTCAATCAAATTTTCACCGTGCTTTAAGCATGAATTAGCTATCTCAAGAAATTTTTCGCAGTTTGGGTATTTATTGCACTCGTAGCAGAAGCCTAGTTTTCTTGCGTTGAGACACTTCACTATGTCACAGTTTTTTCCCCATCTTTCACTATTCCAACCATCTATTAACACAGTCAGGCACCCTTCACAACAGATATCTTCAGGTTTGCACTTTTCTCTTTCAACGATTGCTTTTCGGAGTGTTTCCGAATCCTTGCCAGCTCTATAAATTAGGCAAGCACCGCAGTAAAGACCGCATCTACCCACAAGATTTTTGTTAACCAAAATCGTTCTCCCATCTTGAAGTTATTTAGCTGCAATCTTTAGCAGATCTTGCTAAAATCCAGAAAAAGCGTTGAGCATTTAAACTTGGCGACTCCTGCTCACACATTTTTGTTTCCCACGTCATTTCAAAGCACCTGATAATTCAAAGGGTTCTGATTGTATATGACTATGTATTCATTTATAGACTTATAAGACTTTGATAGTCAAATGACGGCTCAAAATGTGCTGTTCAGGTCGAATATAAGTTTATATTTCTTGGATTTTTTCTGTAATGACCTAGAACAGGTTTAACCATCGATTTAAAACATTGAGGGTGCAACAACGTTCTCTTTTAAATGAGCAAAAACACCTCAAAATAAGCTTAAAATGGAATTTTGAGATGTGGAGTGCTTTATTTGAACTGAGTCCCAGACTCTTCTCTAAAGTGTATTATTGGAAGGCATAAAATAGTTGTCACTGAGTAATTTGCATGTCTGAACATAAGTTACGCAAAGCATCTAACATTATCATGTCTAGACTTTTTCATATTGGAACAGCACGTTTCTTGTGATGCGTTGCGGCTTGTCGAGTTGAGGAAGTTTTAATTCATCTGGATTTCTGGCAATTTCCTCTGCAGTCATCCCCTTGGCCTTAAGAACGGTAAGACATCTCTTAAACTTGATAAGATAACTATGCATGAAATCCACATCTTTCTTTCTACAAGGTTCTCCATGCCCTGGAAGAAAAAGAGTCGCACCACAGCTTTTTAACCAATCTAAAGCGTTAAGCCACTCATTGATGTTAGAGCCTACCATAAAGGGGTGACTTCCTTGAAATATCAAGTCACCTGTGAAAATCGCTTTCTCTTCTGGTACAAACACGACGAGACTATCCGGAGTATGCCCCCCTAAGTGAATCAATTCTATTATTGGACACGAGTTGTCCAATGTGGTCTTATCCTTAACTAGTTTTGTGGGGTAAGTGATTTTTATGGCACGAAGGTTCTGGAGAGCTTCCAAGTCATTCTCTTGTTTAAGCCACTTTAGCAACTCCATTTCATTTTGCTTGAAAAGTGTGGGTGCTTTGTCGCTTGCAATTATGTCACAGTTAAAGAGTTGATTTCCGAATGTGTGATCTGGATGAAAATGAGTATTAATAAGAAATTGAATCGGTTTACCTATATACGATGATAAGTAATCTAGATCTACCTTCGTTTTCCATAGCCACTCTGAATTATCCACAAAAACGACATCATTTTCTCTAACAATAAATCCACTGTTGCTGGCTCCTGCCTCTCTTTTATTGAAATAGACTGAATTAGTTACTTTCAGCATTCAATTGATTACTACATCTTGAAAATATAATTCTTTCCAGAATTTGTGTACATAGGGTATTAACTGTATAGTATTTCATTTCTCTTTGGATCAAGCAAAGCTTGTCATGTTGATATAGTTTTACTCCCAGTTAGCTAGCTTTCCATTTGCAACAGCTTGGTCAGTCATGGTGAAGAAATTTTGAATAATTCACTGATGCCACCAAGAAGCTTTCAGACTCGGAATATAGGTCTTTGATTAGTCATTTCTACCTCCTTTTAAAATGCCTGTGAACGCCAAAAGGCTTTAGTCGCCATATGACGGCTCAACAAATAAATATATGAAGACATGCCTTTTATCTCATGACACTATTTGAAGTTGTTTTCAAAGTAACGCACGATTGTCGGTTCTGCAACATTTCGAAAAAGTTTCCATCTCTGAAAATGCTTCTTTGGTGTAACAGAGAACACGAAGTAATCGAGATTATTGTGGATAAACTGAAAGAGTGCTCAGCCGTATTAGAAGAGATGAATAAGATCAACGGAATAATCAAAAAGTCATCTGACCACAATAAAGTTTACTTTTTTATTAAGAAATGTTTGTGCGCTTCAGAGGATTCTGTGAGCCAAAATATTGAAGTCTTTAATCTTCTTCATATTTCACCGGTGGTTATTAATCATGGGTGGGAATACTATCGCGTGATAGCATTCAAGCACAGAGATATTAAAAGGCTTTTACAGAGATTTGAGGATAAAAGTTTCACATTCGAGATTTTACGTAAAGTGCCTTTAAATGGTTTTATCACGAGCTCATTGACGCTTACTGCTGATAGCTTATTTTCTGAGTTGACTGAAAAACAGATCGAAGCTTTACTCACAGCTTATGGCTACGGATATTTTAGATCACCCAGAAAAGCTAATGTCAAGACTATAGCGAAACAGAACCGTATTCCTCGGACAACATTTCAGGAACACCTCATGAAAGCTGAGAACAAACTTGTGGCTTCCCTTGTTCCTTATGTTCAACTCTTCAAGTTGACTACACAAGAGAGAAGAGAGAGTTTGAAAATGAAATAGAAGATTCTTTGCTTGCATTTTTGTTTGCTGAGCGATCTGGTTTCCTTCCATTTTATAAAACATGGTTTCAGCGATAGGACGCAAAAACTCAAAAGAAAAATCGTTCGGCACGCCCAAAAACATGTGGAGTAGCCCGGGATAGGTTCAAATCTTGGTTTAAAATATCGGCGTTAAGACTCGATTTGCCTTTATTTCAAGAAAGCATACTTAAAGCAAGCTTGAAGGAAGGTTTAAAGCTGCGTTAGGTCTCGTCGCTGATGAATCCTCCATGATATAGCAATCGGTAAACTTCAACTCCCTTGTAAAATATTGTCTCAGCTCCGTTAAACTGACTAACATCGCCGTCCACACTGTTGGCATATTTGAAGAAGCGTTCCTCATATTTTTCTGGACCTCTGAACGGTTTCTTTACGTCAACCCTTTTCAACGCCTTTCGAAGGAATGTATACAAATTCCTTAAGGAAAAGTCCTTGGAAGGAATAGCATACCCATAATAATTCATACCCCAAAGGTGTTCATCTTGATGGAAAACTAGTTCCTGTCCAATAAAGGAACTCTCTCCTAAATATCGGTCTCTATAGAAAAGTCTTCCCTCACTGAAAACTAACTCCTTGGTTCCGTCCCGTAAGATTGTTGCTTTTGGGTCACTAGCATAAGTGTTAACCTTTGCTTTCACAAGAAACTGGCTCAACTCTTTAGTGTCTATGTTCATGTTAGAGAAAAAAGAAACTGGCTCATTAAAAGTTTTGCCGAGTAGCGATTCCAAAAATCAATCTTGATCGATTCCGACTAAAGTATCTTGGTAGCCTGCGAAGATTCAAATTTCCTTCATGCCCATTTCTCAAAACATACTAGAAAATTCTTAAGAAAACCTTAGCAGCCCGGGATGGGGTTTGAACTTGAGACTCGTGGCGAATTCTCCCGCAAATTCCCCCTTTTTTAGTGTTTCTTCGTAAAGTCGTTTGGAGGTGAGAATGGTGGATGATGTAAAGACGGTTAGATGCCCTGGATGTGGTTGTGACCGAGTGTACAAGTATGGTGTCAGCGCCAGCTAACAAAACAATGAGTCCCTAACTTTCATGGCACCGCCTTTCGGTGACTCTAATTCCCCTTCACCTTTAAAATAGAGCTTTATTCAAAAGGTTTTCTTGCTTGGACGATTACATGGGAATATTCTTCGTCTTCAATTGGCAGCAAATCCATGGGATTATAGGGCCAAACGCCGGAGTAAACTTCCTCAATCCAGTCCAGTACGAGCCCTGCTTTTTTCAATGTTTGTTCTAGCCTTTTTTCACATGCTATTTGTCCAAACCCATATTTTTCAGCTACTTTCATGCTTCTGGAGCCTTCTCTATACCAGATGGATGAGAAGATGGCTTTTCCGTTCGGTTTTAGAACTTGGAAGCTTTCTTTAAGGGCTATGACTGTTTCTGGGATGTTGTCGAATCCGAAGAAAGAGGATATTGTCGAAAACGATTCATTTTTGAATACCAGGTGCTTGGCGTCGGTCACCATGAGGGAAAGTTTGTTGTATACGTCCGCTTTTTTGGCTTTATTCATGGCTACGCGTAACGGTTTTTCGTCTATATCCGTGCCAATAATCAGCATGTTTTTGGGGCCTTTCTCTGCCAGTTGTAGAATAAATCTTCCCATACCACTTGCGATATCTAAAACTATATTGTCAGACTCTTTATATGAGGTAGTAATGTGGCGAATGAGTTTTTCATTAAGGATTTTTAATGCTGCTTTCTGGTCTTCACGCAAGTATGAAGCGTACTTTCTTTGTATTTCATCATATTTGCATTCGTCAGCTACGTCAACTTTCCATTCAAATTCATCTGCAGACAACTTTGCATCCATAACCAATCCAATTTCCTCTTTAACTTGATACATGTGCCCTCCGCTGCACTTCAAATACCCATTAACAAGGCGGTTGCCCAAGGTTTTCCCATCAAACACCAAAGGAGCTTTACATATTGGGCAAGCAAGAAGCTTCAGCAGCTCTTTATGCATAATTTTTCCAAACCAAATATCCGATGGTTCTGCTTTTAAAAGTTGCTATCAAGAAATTTCAATAGCCTTAGAAGAATACCTACGCTGCAGACGAAACACCTGAACATTCTTTGATAGCAACAAAGGTTTTTTAGCGCTAACCAAAATTACAAGTTCTCTAAATCAAAATTGCGTGACTGCATAAAGCGCTCCGAGCGTTCTATTAATAATGTTTAACTGAACGTAAAGAGGAGTCATCACAAGAAATTTTCTTTTCTTTTGTTTAACATTCGAACTAAGCCTTAAGATCCGCCCTCTAACGTCATCAACAATTCTCTTCTCAGTCAGAAAACTGGCTTAATAGTCGTGACTATAGAGCAACCTGCTTCGAGGCTATCTTTTTAGACTTGAAAGAAAATTTTTATCGATACTCAAAAATGTTCGTTTTAACCATGATTCTTACCTGTTAGAACGGTTTAGTTGTCGTCGGCTTCCAGAAAATTCAGCCTTGACTTTTGAACTCTTTAAAAGTTGTTGTCGGAAAAATTTCAGAAACAACACTTAAACCATCAGCCTCACGTAACCCCTTAACACCACCCGAATCTCCCTCTTTTATCTGGCTTGGGGGGGGGCACGCTTACGGTCTCAAAAAAGAAAAAAGGATCCAATGGAACCCAAAACACTGAAGTTCACTGTTTTGTTGAATTGCAATAGTAACAAACCACCATGCCTATGAATGTTTTGAGAATCTTCGTTTTAAAGACAAAAACCATCTCATGTTCGCACGTGCAGTTTCAAGTTGCTCGTCTATATATCCCTCAGCTAATTTCTTTAGTTGTGGATCGGCTCTGAATGCTTCTATCCATTTTTCAAAACTTGGTTTTGGGCCTTCTCTTTTACATTGTTCTGGATCCCACTCAATTAGTCCCCACATTGCCGTGTTTGTAAAACATTCTATTGCTTTCTCAGGTGAGCCATACTCTTTCACGG
>CAZAXN010000005.1:0-15201 GCA_964489195.1 uncultured Candidatus Bathyarchaeia archaeon | reverse complement strand
TGCTTTAACCTCATATATGTACTTTTCCCGTGTTAAATCTGCCCTTCTATGAAGCACACGGAGAGGCGTTTTCTGCTTAACAATTGCATTTGCCAATTTCTCCTCTAAAATATGCAAATCTTTTGTGTCTATTTTATTTTCAAACTCAATAATTACATGATACTCTTTCTGCGAGGCTTCCGCCTTTTTCAATTTCCTAACAATGGTTTTGTCTGCAAAACGCAAGTTTGAAACTTCAACCTTTCCTTTCGCATATTCGTTAATCCTACCTTCAAGTTTCTTAAGATCTAAAAACCGTTTTTGAGGCTTAGTTATTTCTATCACGAAAGGCCTGCCCTCACCCAACATGCGAGCGTCTATGTCTTCTCTTCCAGAAGCATGAAAAGAGGCTTTGATGCCGTTTGTTAAATTTATGATAGGGGTTGCAATTAATTCTTCAACCGATTCGGGATACATTTTTCCAGTCCAATTACATTTCTCACAGCCTTTTCCACGGCAATTAGAACAGAACCATTTTGATTGTGGTATGCCCCGCAAGAGTTTTCTGTAATGCCCTGCAATGAATAGTGGATTTATTTGAAGGCGTATCTCCTCAGCGAAGGGATTAACAAGCACAACTACTTCAGGTCTTTTATAATCAGCGATTTTTCTACTCTGGTCAGCGATTTTCTTTCCTATTATCCGCCCAAACTCATTCCGCATGTTTTCACCATAATTCACGTCAAAATTAGCCTTAAACTCGTCCTCGCGTTCTTCAATGATTACAGGTAACTCCACTCCTACCAAAAAACTGTCGAATTCATAACGTTCAATTTTGTTAATAGCTTTCTCCACTAAAGCATCAACAATCTCAAATTTGCTTTCGCATAAGAAACATTTAGGGGGAAAATCTTTGCTTACAATTCGCTTTTTCAGATTTCGCAGTGTCTCGTCTGCTGTTTTGAGAAAACCATTTGTTGCCAATATTTTGAGGATTTTTATGCCTTCGCTTTTTTTGGAGGAAACTAACTCGTGGGCCTTCAGCATCAAAGCCAATTTTATTGTTCTTCCCCTTTCATTATTTTCCAGATTGTGCCCAAGAAGAGCAAATTGTCTGCCCAAACAATGGTCACATAGTGGGTGTTGCTCGAGCATTCTCAACGATTTCTCTAAAACATCCATAGTGCAATCCTTCAGATTCCAGCATAACTTACTTAAAGTCTAGTGGCAATCCTTTGCCTAAGAATGGAAGTTTCCTTTTTCTCCTCAACATCTTAAGCATTCGCCGCATCATAGAATACTGTTTCAGAAGCTCCTTCACTTCTTTTTCATTAGTTCCAGAACCTCGGGCAACTCGTTTTATCCTTGAAGCATTGAAAATTTTTGGATTATCCTTTTCTTCAGGCGTCATGGACTGAATCATAACACGCCATTTTTCCAAACGATCTTCAGCCATGTTAACCATGTCTTCTGGGATATCATAAGACATGCCTGGCAACATCTTCAAAAGTTTTCGAAATGGACCCATTCCCTTCATGGCTTCAAATTGTTCATACATATCTGTCAGCGTGAATTTGCCGCTTAAAATGGCTTTAGCCTTTTTTTCTGGAACTTTTATTTCTGCCTCTCGCACTTTTTCAATTAGAGTTTCCAAGTCGCCCATGCCTAGAAGTCTGCCAACGAAGCGAGATGGGATGAAGGGTTCTATGTCTTCAATTTTTTCTCCGATACTTATGAATTTTATTGGAGCACCTGTGGCTGCAACTGCAGATAGTGCTCCTCCGCCTCGTGCAGAACCGTCTAGTTTTGTTACAAGAATGGAGCCTATTGGTGTTGCTTCATTGAACGCTTTTGCTTGGAACATTGCTTGCTGACCAATTGTGCCGTCAATTACGAGCATAACCTCATCAGGCTTAATGTTTTGTTCAAGCATTTTCATTTCTTTGATTAGCTCTCGCTCTTCCTTGTGGCGACCAGCAGTATCAATAAGTATCACGTCTTTGTCTGTGAACTGCTTTAAACCCTCAATTGCAATTTTAACAGGGTCCTTTGCTTTCAAATCACCATAAAAAGGCACATTAATTCTGCTTGCCAACTGCTGAAGCTGCGCGTGAGCACCAGGACGATACGTGTCTACGCAGATTAAAGCTGGCTTTAAACCTCTTTTTTGGAAGTATCTTGCCAGTTTAGCTACAGCTGTTGTTTTTCCAGAACCTTGTATGCCGACAAGCATTATCACTTTTTTCTTTCCAGATTCTATTTTTATTGGAACTGATTTTTCTCCAAGAAACCTTGTTAATTCTTCATAAACAACCTTTATTACATGTTCACGTCTTGAAACCCCAGGCGGCACTTGCTCTTTTAAAGCCCTATCTTCTATTCGTTTTGAAATCTCAAGCACAAGCTTAACATTTACATCTGCCTGAAGAAGAGCCCTCTGCACATCACGGACAAGTTCTTTAACTGTTGCCTCATCTACAATAGAGGCCCTGAAAAGCTTTTTCAGTGCTTCGTGAAGCGAAGAACCTAACCGTTCTAAAGCCATAGTACTTCTCCAGATTAAAAGCTATTTACACCTTTAAATAGATATTCTGGTTAGGCGTTCTTTGAGTAACGCAAACTTTTTACCAATGCAATTTCCAATTCAATGATTGAAGTGTCAAAAACATGAGTGAAGAAGTTAAAATTATTGACAAAGAAAAAATACCATCTGGTGCAACAATGCTTTTCGGTTTTCCAGATGTAGGTTTAGTAGGTGTCATCGCTGCTTCACATATTATTTCAGAGCTTAACTTAACCGAAGTTGCATATATGGACTCAAAATTGTTGCCGCCCTTAATTGTTTTGCATGAGGGATTACCCCATTCCCCGATAAGAATCTTTGGAAATGGCGACATTTTGTTAGCTGTGTCTGAAACAGCCATACCAGCAGATGTGATTTACCCAATAGTGAATGCTCTGATTAACTGGGGAAGAAGCAAAAATGCAAAAATGATGATTTCATTAAGTGGCATCCCTACCCAAGATAGACAAGATATTCAAGAATTGAAAGTGTTCGCAGCGGCATCAAACCAAGAAATTCTGAAAATGGTTAAAGAAAAAGGCATGGAAATATTAAATGAAGGATACATGGTTGGTCCCCAAGCGATTATGCTTCAATATTGCGCCCAAATTGGATTACCAGCTCTCACATTACTTGCTCAGTGCTTCCTAAATTACCCAGATCCAGAAGCAGCAGCAGAAGTACTGAAGGAATTGGCAAAAATCATGGAAATAAAATTGGACGTTTCAAAACTTTTAGAGAAAGGCGAGGAAATTCGGTTAAGGGCAAGGGATGTTATGAAACGAACACAGCAGGAATTGTCCAAAATGAAGAAAACGCAAGAGTATGACATCCCATTATACGTCTCATAGGGAGGAAAACAAAAATGTCCAACAGAAAGAAACGTTCAATCTTCGAGATAATTGGCGAATATTTCGAGAGTTTGGAAGAAATGACTGAACAGTTAGAAGAAAGATTGCTTGAGAGACCAAGCTGGAACAAAAAGACCTGCACAATAGAACCTCTGCGCAACATGATGATAACTCCCACAGAAGTTATAGTCACTGTTGATTTGCCATACACTAAAGAAAACGCTATACATGTTAAGCCGTTAGATAAGAACACGATTGAAATATCAGCCAACATGAGCCGAAAAATATGTTTCGACGACTTTGGCATGACCCATTACGAAGGTGAATTCCAGAAATTACATTGCCGAACACGAATTCCAGTAGCAGTAGATATAAATAATATGAAAGTTCGCTTCAAGAAAGGAATATTGGAAGTTCGCCTGCCACGCAAACATGAATACACAATCCCAATTGAATAAGATGCGAAGCCTCAGCTCAACAAGTGTCTTCACAAATCAGACGGCTCTTCTTGCATCATCGGCTTCAAGAATGCTAAAGTAAAGACATCAAAATAAACTTTGATAGAAAATCTTAACAATACAAAACACTAATTTCTAAAGGTGTAAGGTGAATCCATTGGCAGCAGAGCGAGCAATTCATTGCGCAATTTTCATTCTATTATTGGTAGGTTTATGTGGAATAAGCGGTTGGGCAAGCCACACATATGTAAAAGAGGACATGTTGAAAATAGCCGGAATCGCATTAAGTTGGGGAGTAATTCTACTAATCCTTTACTCAAGCTTTGGAAAACTCAACTGGGCTTGGTGGAAAAGCGGTCAATAATCAAACCCATAATCAATTCATCATGATATTTTCCATCCTCACCAAAATAAGCATCCTTTTTTATCCCTTCAATTTCAAATCCAAATTTCTGATAAAGTCGAATTGCCAATCTATTATCTGCAACAACACTTAAACCTATTCTATGCAACCTATTCTCCTTTGCAAGCATTAACAACTTTTTCAGCATAACAGAACCCAATCCGACATTATGAAAATCTTGGTGAAGATAAATGACTAAATCACCAGTGCCTCTTCTCCGAGGATGAGGGAATTTAAAAACTTGGGCATGCCCAACAATCTTGTATTTATAAAACGCTACTAGGGCGATTAGGTTTTCCAGATTGCTCAGCCAACCACTTTCAATTCTCTCTCTTGTATAAGGCGGCAACGCCCAACGTACAGCTTCATTTGAAAGCGACTCATACATTCCAATCAACTTCTCCTTATCTTCAATCTCAAATTTCCGTATCAGAACAGTTCTACCATCCTTCAACGTAACAGTACTCAAACAGAATCCCACCTAAAATATTATAAAACAAATTCTTCAGACTAATATGATTATCATTTTTACTTTGTTCTAACAAGCTTTATTCTGCCAAGAATCCGCCAATACTCAACCTCAGCGCCAAGAACCAACTTGGCTTTTAACTCTTCATCATCCGGAAAAGGTGCATCCAAATATTCATATGTCTCTAAGTCCATTATCTGAATCCCAGAAGGATTTACAGCAAAAACTTGCCCCATCCTCTTGTCAATCATTGGAACCTCAGCATTCAAATCTACTGGCTTAACGATGCTTCTTTTTACGCCATCAAAAATGCCTATTGCCACAATTCTCGCCTTAGCAGAACCATGCTTTCCTGGCTTAGATTTGGTAATGTCAACTATACGGCATGGTTCATTATCAATAATCATATAACCGCCTACACGCAAACTTCCAACATCGACCGGCTTGCTCATGCCCTCACCCATTTATTTACAGTTTTCATTCACAGCAATTTTAAACAACACCCATATATAGATTAAGGTGTGGCTAATAGGTAAAATGGTGAGAACATTGCTTAAAAGTGTCGGTTTAGTTGCTCGTTTTGATAAGAGAACAGCCATAAAACTTGCAGAGGATTTAGCTAAATTTTTGAGGAATAAAGGGATAGAAGTTTATATAGAAGATACATTAGCAAAGAAACTGAACATAACAGGAAAAATTACTCCACTTAAAAAAATGAAAACAGATTTCATAATTACAATAGGCGGAGACGGAACAATTTTAAGAACATGCGTAGCAATACCTAAGCCAGAACCGCCGATACTTGCAATAAACATGGGTGTTAGAGGTTTTCTGACAGAGGTTGAACCGAAACATGCTTTGGAGGCAGTGCAGAAATGCTTGGAAGGAAAATTTACAATAGAAAAATGTATGAAATTGTCAGTAGTGGCAGATGGCGAGAAATTTCCTGATGCACTAAATGAGGTATTGATCTCCACAGATGAACCAGCCAAACTACTCTATGCACGAATATTAAAAGATAAAGAACCAACCTTAAACTGCCAAGCAGATGGCTTGATGATAGCGACACAAACAGGTTCTACAGGTTATTCACTTTCTGCTGGAGGACCAGTTTTAGATCCAAGTGTAAATGCTTTCGTTTTAACTTCAATATGCACCTTAAGCATTTTCCATTCAATTGTTTTCCCTGCGGGTTCAAGCCTCACAGTAGAAATTATTAGACCTAAAAAAATCCTTGTGGTAATCGATGGAGCATACCGCAGAATTATAAGTTCTAAAACTCCCAGTTTAACTGTTACACGTTCCACATTTGAAACTTCTTTTATAAGATTTAGAGAAAACTTTTACCACCGTTTAGAAAGCAGACTTCTATTCAGAGGACTTGGAGGAAAACCTAACGTTTAACACAGACAGGAGAACTCTGGTTCTAGACACTTCAGCATTCGTGGCAGGGTTTGACCCATTTTCAATAATTGAAAGGCAATACACTGTTCCAACAGTGAGAGAGGAAATAAGAGAAAACTCCATGGCTTGGGTCAGGTTCAAAACTGCAATGGATAGTAGAAAGCTGATAATGCGCATTCCTAAAGAAGCCTTTATGGATAAAGTAAAAGCTTCGGCAACACTTGTTGGAGATGCATTTTTTCTTTCTAGAGCAGATCTTCAAGTTCTGGCATTAGCATTGGAACTCAAAACAGAAGGGTATTCTCCATTAATTGTAACAGATGACTATTCAATACAGAATGTTGCCAACCAGATTGGGATAGAATTCACTTCACTTGCTACCTTTGGCATCCGTTTTCAGTTACAATGGGTAAGATATTGCCCAGCATGCCACAAGAAATACCCAGCAAACTATAAATCAAGAAAATGCGAAGTGTGCAATACAGAATTAAAAAGAAAATCCATCAAGAAAAAAGCAACGTAAACCATAATAATCTTCAACAAATATAAACTAAGGAAAAACCTTCTAGAAAACCACTAGCAAGGTGAATATCCATTGAGCCATTTTAAAAGGGAAATAACGTATTTCAAGGAAACAGGCAGGGAAAATACTGAAGCACTTTTGAAGCTTGTCAAAGAATACGTTGAAAATGAAGACATAAAAGACATAGTTGTAGCTTCCACAACAGGCGAAACTGGAGCAAAAATTTCCAAAATGTTCAAGGAACGCAATGTAGTGGTTGTTACGCATTGTTTCGGTTTCCAACAACCTGGAAAACACGAACTATTAGAGGAGTATAGAAGAGAAATCTTAGCAAATGGTGCAAAAATTTTCACAGGAACTCACGCCTTAAGCAGCGTAGAACGTGCAGTTCGCAAAAATTTTGGAACTATTCAACCACTAGAAATTATTGCCAACGTGCTTAGACTTATGGGAGAAGGGACAAAAGTATGCGTTGAAATTACGCTGATGGCAGCAGATGCTGGTTTAATTAAATGCGATAGAGACATTGTTGCTATTGCCGGAACTGGCAGAGGTGCAGACACAGCGCTTCGAATATTCCCTGCAAACAGTGCAACATTTTTTGATTTAAAAATAAGAGAAATCATAGCAAAGCCGCATGATTTCTAAAGAAAAAAGACATAAATGACGACGTGCCTTGAGGAAGGTGGATGAAAATTTTAAAAGCTACTACTCATCAATGGGTTATAGGAAGCAGTGAATACTTTTTGCTTGTATGCAGAAAAATGGACTAAACTTCATCGCTGTCGCGTTTACTAAAATAGATTATGTCGCGATGCTCCACATAACCGCATTTCTTGAAAAGCGTCTTGGATGCGGTATTATAATCTTCTATAAGGGCACAGAAAATTCTAAACCCATACTTCCTTAAGACTTTTTCAGATTCAGCAATTAAAGCATTTGCAACACCGCGTCGTTGATGATTAGGGTCAACAGCCAATCGATTAATCCAGCCCTTTCGTGCATCTCTGCTGAGGATAACCACGCCTATGAGTTGGTTATCTTCAAAGGCACCTAGGAAAAAATTAGGGTTTGCCTTCATTTCGGCAGCGATTGCTTCTTTGCTGTCTCTTCCATGTGGCTTATATGGTAACTTTGCTTTAGACCAAAGTTTTATGATTTCCTCATAATCTTTTATTGTGAGTTTCCGGATTTCCATTCGGACACGCTGGCGATTAGGTCTCTTTTTCAACTTCTCTAATGGAATCTTCGATTATTTCCATTGCAGAATCCACAAGTTCACGGGTGATATTGAGCGGCGGCGCAATTCTTATGGTTGAAACCCCACATGTAATGACAGCGACCCCCCGCTTCCATGAACGCATCATAATCTCTGAAGCCTTTTCAGATGCTGGTTTCTTATCTTTTTTATTTTCCACGATTTCCATGCCAATCATTAAGCCTTTGCCTCTAACATCACCAACTATTTCGCTTTGCTCCTTCAATTCTCCAAGCCTTTTCAAAATATAGTTGCCTTGTTTAGTTGCGTTTTCAAGAAGTTTTTCTTCTTTAATTACATCAATTACTGCATTTGCTGCTACACATGAAATAGGGTTACCTCCAAAAGTGCTCGCGTGAGAACCGCCCGCCCAATCCATTATTTTTGCTTTTGCAATTGTTGCGCCTAATGGCAATCCAGAAGCTAATGCTTTTGCACTGCAGACTATGTCTGGTTCAACATTCCAGTTTTCAATCGCGAACCATTTTCCAGTTCTGCCCATTCCTGATTGCACTTCATCATCTATAAGCAAGAGACCATACTTGTCAGCGAGTTTCTTTAATCGTTGGAAGTATTCTGGTGGCGGAACGACATATCCACCCTCACCTTGAATTGACTCGAAAAGCATTGCGGCAGTATCTTCTGGAGGCACATATTTCTGGAGAACAAATTCGTCAATAAAATCCACACACCAGTAATGACATTCTGGATAGTTTAATCTAAAAGGACAACGGTAACAGTAAGGATACGGCACATGGGTGACACCTGGCATCAACGGAGAGAAATATCTTCTTTGTGTTGGCTTACTTGCAGTGAAGGATAATGACCCAAGAGTGCGTCCATGAAAAGCGCTTATAAACCCGATGAACAATTGTTTGCGAGTATGCCACTTTGCAAGTTTAATTGCAGCCTCAACAGCTTCAGTTCCACTATTGCCGAAAAACACTTTCTTATCAAAGTTTCCCGGAGTAATTTTCACTAATCTTTCCGCTAGGTCAATAACCTCGGTGTAATAGAAGTCCGTGTTAGAATAATGCAAGAATCGGTCGCATTGATTCTTTATCGCAGCAATCACTTTAGGATGGCCATGGCCAACATTTAGACAGACTAGGCCAGAATTGAAGTCTATGTATTCGTTTCCATCGACATCCCTTATGATACATCCTTTTCCTGATTCTACCACAAGCGGGTAAAACCGCACATAAGAGGGTGAAATCAAGCTTTCATCTTTTTTTACCAATTCCCTAGCTTTGGGTCCTGGAGGGTTAACAGTTATTTTGGGATAGATACTCATATAATCACCAACGGGAGATTAGGATAGAAACAGACTATTTTATATAATCTTCTGTCAATTCAGAAGCTTTCTTAAGTCAAAAAGGTAAATTTATGAGGGGCAACACAAAGCAGGTTTTACTGTAAATTTGGTCTTATATTTTCATGCACGATGCCAAATCAGAGACACTGTTTGACGATAGTTTGCGGTAATTTTCCCAGTCTTCATCTACCCACCTCTGAATTCTTTCAATGTCCTCCTCTGTTAAATTGCGGAATCGTCCTTGCAAAGAAAAATACTCCTTCACATACTTGCGCTTAGTCTTGTCAACAAGTCTATCACTTGGAGAATTGAGTTTAAATTTTCCATATTCAATTTCAAAAAGAACCCATAAACCCGTTTGCACTGCAAGTCTCCCCATTTCAACTGTTTTGCTTGTATCATAACGCCAGCCAGTAGGACATGGCGCCAAAACATGAATGTACTTTGTGCCCTTAATCTCTTTGGCCTTTCTAAGCTTATTTATGAAGTCAATAGGGTAAGAGGGGCATGTTGTTGCAACGTAAGGTATTCTATGAGCTGCCATGATTAGGGGCATATCTTTCTTCCGTTCTCTCTTTCCAGAAGGAGTCGTTGTGGTCCATGCACCGTAAGGTGTTGCTCCACTTCTCTGCATTCCAGTATTTCCATAAGCTTCATTGTCATAGCATATGTAGATGAAGTTTGTCTCTCTTTCAGCAGCTCCAGATAATGCTTGGATCCCAATGTCAACAGTCCCACCATCACCAGCCCAACCTACAACAGTTACATCTTCAAGATTTCTTTGATTCAATGCAGCAACAATTCCAGATGCTGCGGCAGCTGTTGATTCGAATAATATGTTTTGAAGTGGAACATTAAAGGAAGTGTAAGGATAAGTACCCTGAATTACTGTTGTACAACATGCGGGTACAACCAAGAAAACCTTGTTTCCTAACGCTTTGAAAAGCAGTCGAAGAGAAATCGAGGGGCCACAGCCAGCGCAAGCTGCATGACCCTTGAGCAGATATTCTTCTTTTGGCAACTCTTTTATTGTCACCATATTTTTCACCCCCTCAAATCAACCCATTCAGTTTCTTTTTCAACTTTGCTATCACGCATCCACTTCAAAGATTTTTTAGCAATCTTCCCAATAGTTTCAAAAGTCACGTCTCTTCCACCTAAACCAGCGAGGAAACCAGCAATTAATGGGTGATCTTTTCTGTTAAAGATTGACGCTTTTATTTCTGTAGCAAGGAACCCTTCCATTCCAAAAGATATATGACGATCGATAGTTGCAAACATTTGAGCATTCTCCGCGAGCTTCCATATTTCTTCTACTGGAAATGGGCGGAAAACTCGAACTCTTGCAGAACCGACCTTTTGTCCTTCCCTGCGTAGATTATCCACAGCTATTTTTGCTTCACTTCCCATTGTCCCCATTGTTAACAATATTAAATCTGCATCGTCACACTTGTATTTCTCAACTAGCCCGCCATGCTCAAAACCGAAAAGCTCTTCATATTCTCGGTCAATCTGAGGAATAAGTTGTTTGGCT
Source organism: uncultured Candidatus Bathyarchaeia archaeon (assembly GCA_964489195.1). Classification (GTDB taxonomy): domain Archaea; phylum Thermoproteota; class Bathyarchaeia; order Bathyarchaeales; family Bathycorpusculaceae; genus CAZAXN01. Next base: position 4,444 of record CAZAXN010000005.1, on the reverse strand, counting down.
TTCTCCATTGCTTCTTGAATCATATAACGAAACTCCATATACCATTCAGGTGTAACCAAATTCGAGTGGGACAAAGGATTATTAGTGTCCAAAATCCATCCTCCTTTGTAAGGTGGTAGAAAATCGTCAATTTTTTCTTGGTCTGGAATTTTAACAGGCATGTAGGTATGTGACAAGATGAAGCCTTCAAGGCATACCATAGCTGGCAAAAACACTTGTTCGCTTTCGCAAAGTTTGTAGGCTTGGATTACAGTATCGAAAACTTCTTGATTGTCAGCACAATAAAATTGAAGCCAGCCAGTATCTCGCTGAGAAAGAGAGTCACTAAAGTCAGGCCATATACTCCAAGGGGCACCCATGGCACGGTTGGAAACTGTCATCACTATGGGTAAGCGGGATCCTGAAGCCCAATGTAAGGCTTCGTGCATTAGCGCTAGACCATGAGCAGAAGTTGCTGTAAAAGTTCTAACTCCTGCGGCAGCCGCACCAATGCATGCTACCATGGCGCTATGTTCGGATTCGACACGAATGTATTCAGCTTGCATCTCGCCACTTTCAACAAAATCAGCTATTTTTTCAACAACAGTCGTTTGAGGAGTTATCGGATATGCAGCAACAACTTTGACTTTAGCAGCTTTGGCAGCGTATCCAGCAATGTGATTTGCAGTATCAATAATTGTCTGCGTCACTTACTCTTCCTCCCGTTTCATAGTTATTGCTTTAGCTGGACACTCGTTTGCACAGATTCCACACCCTTTGCAATAATCATAATCTATTTTGGGAGAATCATCTTCCTGACGTGCAATAGCAGAGTCAGGACAATAAATCCAGCAAAGCGTACACTTTGTACATTTGGAGTAATCAACTTCTGGACGAAAAGTTCGCCAAGAACCCGTTTTTCCCATGCTGCCAACAGTCGGATACGATATTGGTGTTGGAGGCATTTCTCTACGAGTTTTAGGAATATTGTGCATTATTCTTTTTCACCAACCCATACTCAAACGTTCATAAGCTAATTCTGCAGCGTGCGCATTTTTCTCTGCAGCACTACCTGTCCATGTTTCTTTTACAGCTTTCAAGACACTTTCCAACTTAACTTCACTTGTTGCCTTGGCAAATGCGCCTATAATAGAAGTGTTGACAACAGGTAATCCAGCCACAAGCAAGTTTAGTTCAAGCGCAATTCCAGTTGCATCCACTGTAGCGATGCGCCAACCGTGCAATCCAACATCGGAGGGCTTCTTTGTCGTATTCATAACAAGTATGCCGTCTTTTTTCAAACCTTCAGTCACATCCACAACCTTGTGAATGGCATGATCAAGAACTATCACATAATCTGGCGTGTAAACCTGACTATGGACAAGGATCTGTTTATCACTTATTCTCGCAAAGGCTTTAACAGGAGCCCCCCGTCTTTCTGCCCCAAAATATGGAAAAGCTTGAACCCATTTACCCTCAATGAAAGCTGCATGCGCCAACAATTCTGCAGCAGTTACACTGCCTTGACCGCCGCGACCGTGAATTCTAATTTCTTTAAGCATGTTGCTTCCTTCCATTGAGAATGAAAAATCGGGCGTCACACTCTTATTAGTGTTAGCTTACACAAACAGCAAAAATAACATTAAAAGTATGCCACTAACACTGAACAGGGGCAAGGCGACCTTTTTAGCTTTTTGAAGAGTCTTGTCTATTAGAAGGCATAACGTTTCAAGCCTTCTTTCACCAATAACTTTAATATCAGGAATAATCATGCTAGCGTAGCCAACTTTTGCTGGTCCCAAGCCTGACGACGCTGCCAACGTTACATTCTTTATATGTTCAATTAAACTTTCATGGTTAATGACCTCTCCAATTGGATGGTATCCTCGACCACTCAATATTGTAGCATTAACAGAGTGCGTATCGGTAGTGAAAACTTCACCTTCATCAATTCCAACGGAATTAAGTGTTGAGAGAATTTTTTCGCGCAAACCAGAAACCATGTTGTTACCATCAATAACTACATATGCGTTTTTCCGCTTTCCAACATTAACAACAATTGCGGAGATGCCTCCTGGCCCCATGCCTTCTTTAAGGCTATATTCTTTAGGAACAAATGTGGCAGCACCAATTTCAAATGGCGTTTGTATCAAAGCACTTGCTTTCCTTAAGCATGTGGCAGCAGCATCTTTCAATGAGGTTAAAACCTCTTGTAGATTAACAACTCCATCAATACTATTATGTGCATTAACAACAATAACATGTTCCAGTCCGTATTTTTCTCCTTCCTGTTGGACAAATAATCCTAATTCATGTGGTAAATCTTCAGTTGTTTTGGGTGCAAGAGTAAAAGAAAGAAGGGCAAAATCTCCGAAAACTTGGCAGTAAGCAGTAACCAATTCATTGCGAACTTTGATTAAAGGTGTTGCCTTTGCACTAGAAACTTTGCAGTTTGTAGATTCGACAATCTGACTTATGATTTTCTGATTTTGAATTTGAGAAGCTAAGTCAAACTCATGACCGAACAAGCCGTGGGGAACACATGCAACACAATTAAGCTTCCTTTCTAAAGTGGTTTTAAGCATTGATGGTAAAAGACTGCTACCGACATTCTTGAAGGGTCCAGGATGAATTGAAGGAACAACAATAATCGCTTTCAATTTTGAAGAATTAAATTTTATCAAGGAAACTTCTACACTTCGATTTTCACCCAATTTTTCAAGAAACCCCTCAAAAGGAGCATTTAAATCTGCTATCCAATTGATTAAAAAAGCCTTAAAAAGAGGTAAGGACGGTACTCCCAAATTTTGTATTCCTACGCTATTCAGAACTGAGATGAATGTCATGCTTGAAATGATGCTAACACCCAAGGAAAATGCGAAAAAGTAAACGATAGGAATTATAGAGTAACCTATTCTTGTCCAAAGAATTAGAAAGGGAATCATGCAGACGAGTGGATTGAGAATGGAAGCGACAACAATGTTTACATTACCAGTAGAAGATGTTGAAGACAATACTATTAGGCGTAAGATGTTTACCGCGGAAAAACCCAAAAGACAAAGCCTAATAGCCCACACCAAACCAAGAAATCCTGCAAGCATAATACCAGTAACCATGAACAGAAGCCACAAGCCCCAACAGAAAAGAGAAAGAGCCATAATTCTTCTCCGGTTGTAAATTGTATCTTGCCTCAATATCAGAACATTTATGGCGGAATCAATGAGCAAAGTTGCCAAGAAAAAGGAGAACCCTAGAACGAAGGCATAAGGCAATTCTTCTAAAGTAGGAAAAAGAATCATTGTGGAAAGTAACCCTACACTTATGCATGCACAAGCTAGTAGCAGAAGCAGTTTTTTGTATGACGGAAGCATGAACAGTGATGAATAATGTTTAACTGCCTTCTCCATAGACTGATTCAGGGAATCTTCTGCCACATCTATCCTCTCAAGTAAATTTCGTATGAAAGAGACTCGAGCATATTAAAGTGTCGAGAAAATGCGAAACTTTGCAATGAAGATTAAGACATCCTTCCCATAATTCTTGCATTTACCAGTGGTTAAATTTTAACATGAACAATAGAAAAATGATTCACAACAAACTATACAACGCAAGTTATCGCAACATCAACTCAATAATGTCGATTAAAGAGCAATTGTTTTATCCTTGAAGCTTCAATTATAACATTTTGCGAATCTCATGCCAGAACAAAATGTACCACCAACAATATTTCATATGCTTGAAAAAAATCTGGGCAAGAATATACGTGTGATTTTGGATCCATCATATGGTTTTGAAGGAACATTAGTAGCAGTAACTAATGATCCCGCAGGAGTTTGGCTCTCAGGAGCAGAAGCAATCATTCTTCGTTCAACAATTGCCCAACCTATTCCACAAGTCGCTGGCAGAGAAGAAAGAAGTGAAATATTTATCCATTTGAATTCTGTTCAAAGAATAGAAGTTTTGCATGCACCTTCTCGGCATTAAAAACTATTAGCCCTTAAAGAAAGCTTTAGCTAAGACGGACACCATTATTAGAGCTATTGCCAAGATTACAAGGAGTTCTGGCTTAACCTTTATTCCTTCGGTTTCCTCTTCAAAGAACCTCAGTAACCCTGCACTTGCAGCAGGCATCGGTGCTGATTCCTTTTTTTTCTTTTTCTTGCTCACCTAAGAACCCTCTAGTCTATTTGACACCTACTATTTTCTCGATTATTAATGTTGCGTTATCTCAAAAGGATTTTATTTATGAATAAACGATAGTGTGATTCAAAAGGTGTCCAGAAAATGGCAACTCATAAAGATACATACAATAATGTGTTTACCCTTTTGCAACAACACCACAAATGGTTTCAAGAATGCATACCATTAATAGCAAGCGAAAACATTCCTAGCCCAGCAGTCCGCGAAGCCATCACTTCAGATTTTGGAAATAGATACGCGGAAGGATGGCCTGGAGAACGGGTCT
>CAZAXN010000004.1:0-21404 GCA_964489195.1 uncultured Candidatus Bathyarchaeia archaeon | reverse complement strand
ATAAAGGACAGCGTGACCCAGGCAAGTGCTGCAGCTGCTCGTGCCGGCATATTGATGGCTAAGGGAAAAGTAACAGTGGAAGCCATAACACCACTTTCGTATGCTGAAAAGTGCAAGTTATGCGGACTTTGCACAAAAGTTTGTCCTTACAATGCAATAACGTTGAATAGGGAGCTCAAGCGAATTGAAATAATAGAGGCTGCTTGCGGCGGTTGCGGAACCTGCGCGGCTGAATGCCCGTTCGGTGCTTTAACACAGAATCACTTTACTGACGAACAAATCATGGCGCAGATAGACGCTGTCACAGAATATAATGCAGAAAAAAAGATTGTGGCTTTTTGTTGCAACTGGTGTGCTTATGCTGGTGCGGATTTTGCAGGAGTCAGCAGAATGCAGTATCCTCCAAGCGTGCGCATTATTAGAACTATGTGTTCTGGACGTGTGGCTACAAAATTTGTTGAAAGAGCATTTGCAAAAGGAGCTGCTGCAGTTTTGGTTGCTGGTTGCCACCCGGGAGATTGTCACTACATAAACGCCAACTATCATACGCAAAAGCGTGTGGAACGCCTATGGAAGAAGATGGAGCAAAACGGATTGGCAAAGGAAAGATTACAGTTACTTTGGGCTTCTGCAGCAGAGGGCGAGAGATTTGCGTCCAAAATTCTTGAAATGCAAGAAATAGTGGAAAACATCAGGCAAGAAGAAATTGAGAAAGCAAAGAAAATTTTTCAAAAAGCCTCAGAGGGAAATTGAATATGCCTGAAAGAATTATGCATGAACCACTTGACGGCAAAAAAGTAAAAAAACCGAAAGCAGAAATTCACATTATTAGCGACCAGTGTAAAGGCTGTGGATTCTGCATAGAATACTGTCCAAAAAAAGTTTTAGAGGAATCACAAGAAATAAATGCAAGAGGAGTTCATCCTCCGAAAATTGTGGATGAAAGCAAATGCATCATATGCAGCTTCTGCACTGCAGTTTGCCCAGATTTTGCAATATTCGTTGTTGAAAAACCATGCAAAGAGGCATGTTAACATGACCAAAAAAAGAGCATTACTTTCAGGCGTCCATTTTATGAACGGCGACATTGCATGTGCGGAAGGCGCCCTAGCTGCTGGATGCAGATTTTTCGCAGGTTACCCAATAACTCCCGCAACAGAGATTGCTGAGCATCTATCCAGAAGAATGCCAGAACTTGGAGGAATTTATATTCAAATGGAAGATGAAATAGCATCAATTGCAGCAGTAATTGGTGCTTCTTATGCTGGATTAAAGGCTATGACTGCGACTTCTGGACCTGGCTTTAGTCTTATGCAGGAGAACATAGGCTTGGCTGCTATGACAGAAACTCCATGCGTCATAGTGGATATCATGCGTGGTGGACCAAGCACCGGGCAACCCACATTGCCTGGACAACAAGATGTAATGCAGGCAAAGTGGGGTTCTCATGGAGACTATGCCACAATAGCCCTTTCACCTTCTTCTGTACAGGAAATGTTCAACTTAACAATTGAAGCATTTAACTTAGCTGAGGCGTATAGAGTTCCAACGCTTTTGATGGGGGATGAGATTGTTGCTCATATGTGGGAAAAAGTCGTAGTGCCTCATGCTTCAGAGATAAAAATAGTGAATCGTAAAAAACCGAGTGCCTCACCAGGAAAATATGGACCTTTCGTGCCTGACGATGATCTGGTCCCTCCAATGGCTTGTTTTGGTGAAGGCTATCGATTTCACGCCACAGGATTGACGCATGATGAAATGGGATATCCAAGAACGCAAAGTTCAGAAGTTCAAGCCAAGCTTGTCAAGCGGCTCTGTGAAAAGATCAGCCGAAATGAGGATAAAATTGTAAAGGTTGAGGAAGTCATGCTTGAAGATGCTGATGTCGCTGTTGTTGCTTATGGAATAGTGGCAAGAGCAGCACTAAGTGCAGTAAGAAAGGCGCGGGAGGCAGGGATAAAGGCAGGGCTTTTACGCTTAATCACGCTTTGGCCTTTCCCAGAAAAACCAGTTGCGAAAATAGCTAATCAAACTAAGGCGATTGTTGTTCCAGAAATGAATTGTGGACAAATTGTTCGAGAAGTTCAAAGAGCTGCAAAAACGACACCTGTGTCTTTTCTTTCAAAGTTAGGTGAAGAACCACATACACCCAAGGAAATATTCGAGTCAATAAGGAGGAATGCTTAATGGTTCAAGAACTGCCCCATCCTTTCTCGAAATATTTGCGTTCGGCAATGATGCCGCATATCTGGTGTTCTGGCTGTGGTAATGGTATTGTATTAAACTGTTTTGTTCACGCATTAGATGAGTTGCAGCTAGATTTAGATAAGCTGGTGGTCGTTTCTGGCATAGGGTGTATTGGACGCACTGCAGGCTATACTAACGCAGATTCCTTTCACACGACACATGGACGTGCAATCCCGTTTGCTACCGGAGTCAAGTTGGCAAATCCAGAATTGGAAGTTGTGGTGATAAGTGGAGATGGCGACCTATTCGCTATAGGAGGAAACCATTTTATACATGCGGCGAGAAGAAACATTGGAATTAAAGTCATCTGTGCCAACAATTTTAACTATGGAATGACTGGAGGGCAACAAGGTCCTACAACACCTCTTGAATCAATAACAAACACTACACCTTATGGAAACATTGAGCACCCGTTCAATCTTGTGCATTTAGCAGCTGCGTCTGGTGCAACATACGTGGCAAGATGGACCACGCTTCACGTGAGAAGACTGACGCAATCAATTAAGCGAATGTTACAGAAAGAAGGATTCTGCTTCATCGAAGTGGTTTCACCATGCCCAGAAATTTTTGGTAGACAAAACAAGATGCGTACTGGTCTGGAAATGATGGAATGGTTCAGAAGATCTTCAGTGGTAGAAAACTTTTCCGATCCCTCAAAAGCCGAAATTACATCTGAAAAGATTGTTGTTGGTGAATTTGTAAACGTAACAAAAGTGAGTTATGAAAAATTCTTCCATGAGAAATTAGCTCAAATTAACGAGAAAGCAGTAGAATGGTGAATTTAGCATGCGGATTGAAATCAGATTTGCGGGTTTTGGTGGGCAGGGAATAATTAAGTCTGGAATAATCACAGCCGCAGCAGCATGCATCCACGGTGGAAAAAACGCTGTTCAAACACAATCTTACGGTCCAGAATCAAGAGGCGGAGCATGCAAATCAGAAGTTGTAATCTCAGAAGAAGAAATTGACTTTCCCAAAGTTGTTGAACCAGACATACTCATTGTGATGTCCCAACACGCTTACAATGAATATGCAGAAGACGTAAAGGCAAATGGAACAATTATCATGGATCCAGACATGATCCCACATGAAAAAGATTTGGCTAACATAAAAGTATTCAAAATTCCAGCCACAAAAATCGCAGAAGAACTTGGAAGAAAAATTGTTGCAAACATAGTCATGCTAGGCGCCTTTGTTGCCTTAACGGGTATATTGAATAAGGATGCACTCAAAGAATCTATTAAGCTGAATATACCAAAAGGCACAGAAGAACTAAATCTGATGGCTTTTGAAAAAGGTTTTGAATATGGCAGAAGTCTTTTGAAAGACTAATTATTTAGCCTTCTGCATAGGAAGCTGTGCCAATTGCATTACTAGTTTTGATTTCCTAATGCCAACATGTCTTAAGGGGACTATTTTCTTAGCCTCATTATAAATATCTGAGGCAATTTTCCCCAAAACCATTTCTTGAGCAAATTGGTCTAATGTTAAAGTGGAAGATTTTTCTTTAATAATTCTATCCATTATTGCACGAATTTCTTTTTCTTGCGAAGTTCGAATTCTGGAGAGCGAAAAAGCAGAAACTGCCACCCGCAACTTGTATCCATCTTTAGTGGTTACATTAAAAAGCCCATCAACCTTTGTTGTTCTTCGTCTAACTAAACTTCGCAGATAATCACGTGAATATTCATGCCCCTTAAAGGTTGTTTTGGCTGTTTTGCCATCAATTTCGGTGATTTGGAAAAACATTTTCAAGTATTGATGTGCAAAATCGTTTGTAACATCATACAAGGTAGCATCAATAACTCTCCCGATGATTTTCTCCGGCTCGTCTGCTGGCACAGCTCCCAATTCAACATTTCCGAAGTATGCAGGAGCCATAACAGTGTACCATGATTTGCTTCGCCACTTATCCCTTACACGTTTTGTTTTTGAAGACACCTTAATCCTCCAAATGTAGCTTCAGAATTCGCACAAGAGTATTAAAAGTTTTACCGTTTAGGGTCTATTTTCTCAATGCCACTCATATATTTTCTCAAGACCTTAGGAATAATAACAGAACCATCTTCTTGCTGATAATTCTCTAATATTGTAACAATTGTTCTGCCTGTGGCTACAGCTGTAGAATTCAATGTGTGCACAAATCCTTTAGGAGCTTCACCTTCTCTCTCTCTATACCTTATATTCAACCTTCTAGCCTGATAATCAGTACAATTGCTGCACGAAATTATCTCCCTATAACCATTCTGAGCTGGCATCCACGCTTCAACATCATATTTTTTCGCGGCAACAGTTCCAATATCCCCAGTACAGCAATTTACAACTCTGTAGGGCAAACCCAGCTTTTGAATGAGCTCTTCAGCATTTTTGAGAAGTTCTTCATGCATTTTCCACGATTCTTCAGGTTTACAGAAAATGAACTGTTCAATTTTGTTAAACTGATGAGTTCGAAAGATTCCACGTGTGTCTTTGCCATGTGCTCCAGCTTCTTTTCTAAAGTTTGTGCTTATTCCAACAAGTTTAAGCGGCAAATAATCCGGCTTTAACACCTCACCCATAAACATAGCCGCCATAGGATGCTCGGAGGTTGCAATCAGATAAAGGTCTTCGTTTTCAATTTTGTACAACACATCCTCAAAATCGCTTAATGCAACCACTCCTTCGTATGGTTCCCGCCGCATTAGAAATGGCGGCTCTACCGGCTTATAGCCTTTCTTAACCATTTCTTCCATAGCGAAGTTCATCAAAGCCATATCGAGCAAAACACCCTCCCGCTTTAGATAAAAAAATCTGGCTCCAGAAATTTTTCCAGCTCTTTCAATGTCCATAATGTCCAATTTTAAGGCGAGATCAATGTGGTCTTTTGGTGCAAAGCTAAATTTTGGTACTTCGCCCCACGTTTTTATTTGGACGTTATCATTTTCATCCTTGCCAAAAGGAACAGATTCATGCAAGAGATTTGGGAGGCGCATAAGATAATAGTGAACTTTTTCTTCACATTCTTTAACATGCTTTTCCAACGACACAATTTTATTGTCAATGTCTCTCGCCTTAGAGAGTTCTTTGTCTGCAGCTTTTCCCTTCTTCTTCAATGTTGCAATTTCCGTTGTTATTAATCTTCTCTCATGCCTGAGCCCATTCAATTCGGTTAAATATTGCCGCCATCTCCTGTCATAACCAACCAATGCATCCAACATTTTTAGGTTTTCAGGATCCCCTCTCTTCATCAAATTATTCTTCACAAACTCTGCATTTTCACGGATGAGCTTAATGTCTAACATTTTTTCCCACACATTGCAATAGGCTATGATTTGCTTTAGCCTCTAACTTTACCCTTGAATTAACTATTTAACCTTACGATAGAAGCATCATTAGCCAAATATACAATACTTTAATCTTACATGGTCAAATTTGCAAAATCTAGAGGGCAGGTTCAACACTAGTTGTTTTTGCATTTAAAAGACATGAAAAACAATAAAATACTGCAATCATTTATTCAATTTTCTTGCAGTCTGAAGTGTTTTTTCCGCTGTGGAGGTGCAAAAAAGTAAATCATTAATAGTTGCGATGAAAGTTGCCATTTTTCCTTCATTTATTATTGTTGTAACAACTTTTTTGTCATAACTCATGGTCTTGATAGACAAGCCTCTGGGAATTTTGAAATTGTCAGGCGAAACTGCTTTCGCAATTGCTCCAGCAATGTTAGCATCAGCATATTCCAACATTATCTTAGCTTCCAATTTCCTCACCCTGCAACTGTTTTCCAACCAATTCATTAACAATACTGATGAAGGAACTGATTTTTTCAAGTGGAACCTGCGCTCCAGCAGCAATATTATGTCCTCCACCATTTCCTTGGCATTTTTCTGCTGCTGCTTGCATAATATTTCCTAGATTTACGCCCTTATTGGTCACAATGTCTATTGTTCTTGCAGAAAATTTCGCTATTCCCTCTGCTTCCACATTTGCATATGCAATTAACGGTTTTTCTGGGTTAGGAAGACTTGTAGACAGTATTGAGGAAATTGCTCCGATTATCTTGTCATCCATAAAATTTTCGCCATTAACAACATATATGTTCTCCAATTCCCTCATTCTTTCAGGTTTCTCCATAATCCACCCAAGGTATTTGTTTATCGTTCGCCTATAATCTTCTAAAACCTTATTTGCATCTTTAAGAGCAGCACCTCTATCGCCCATGCAGATAGAAACACCTAAACTTGGTCTACCCATACGACCAGTGGCATTCAACAAAACTGCAAATTCTCGAGCGTCCCGTAGCGGAGTCCATGATTCCTCGCGGTTCAAAATGTAAACATGTCCAATGAGATTTGTCACCTCATAATGCAGCCCTTTAGACAATAAATAATCTGCAAGAGCAGAACACAACCGTTTCTTCTCATCTTCTGACAAATCCCTCAAAGCTCGCCATTTATCATCATGCTTAGGCTTAATGCCTACACCTGCTAAGAAAGCAAAGCTTTTGTCTTCCTCTCCGCTTATTCCAGGAATGAAAGGGTTAGTTGTTGAAGACAATGTTTTATGAATTGGGCGTGTTTCTCTACCGAAAAATATAAGGTCCTTCTCCACAGTGAGAAGCCCCGCGTTTTTTGCGTCTTCAACAATTTTTCCATTCAACCCTTCAAGCATCCGCTGGTCATATTTATCTTGTAAATCGCCCAATGCACCAACTACCGCGATCGGTGCCAAATCCACATTGTTTTTATCAACAGCCTTAGCCGTGAAATATGCAACGCCGGAACCGCTGATGTCTCGTGCCCCATCTATTCCATATAAGTGAGGGTTCACATGTACAAGATTAGCAGAGTTTTCACTTACGACTTGATGGTGATCCAGAATTATCATGGAAAAGCCTGCAAGTTTATCATTTAATAAATCTATGTAACCACTTCCAAAGTCGGTGAAAATTATTAGTTGTGGCTTATCGGAGAGAATCTCGCCGATGATTTTTTCATCAACCCATTGGGTTATCCTAATTCTGAATCTGGCATCAAGCCTCAACAAAGTCTTTCCAATAATTCCTCCTGCTGCAACTCCATCAGCATCCAGATGCGAAAAAACATGAATGAAACCATCATTTTTCACAGTTTCTAAAATTGTTTTACCTGCCTGTTCAGCAGAAGATAAAAACTCTGCAATGCGATCATTGTTTAAAGCCATGATAATCACATTAGGCTAAGAAACTGAATTATTTAAAGATTTAAAAATAACCATTTCAAAATATAACGACATGAGCAAGTGATGGCTAAGCAAGAGAAGCTATTTTAGGCTCATATTTCCAGTTAGGCGGCAAAAGACCTTCGCGTTTGTAATATCTTGAGAGTTTATGAATTTTAGCTTCGATTATTTGAAGAGCCCTTTTATTGTGCAAATCCTTTTTGTTTTTCTCAAAATGAGCGGTAAGGCTTTCAGCCTTCTTAAGTAAATAGCTTATATCCTCAGGTATTGCAGGTGCAAGTTCAGCGTCCTTAAGTATTTTTGTTATTGTTTTCCCAGTAATCGGTTTTACTAAAGGTATTGCGTACTGGTCTCTAAGAATTGTGCCGATGCGGCTTGGCAAGTTTCCTTCCTTTGCCAGTTTTATAACTAAGGCTTCAACTTCTTCTGGTTGATATTTGCACCATGTTGGAGGTCGCTTAGCTACAGGTCTTATTTGATGGGATTTTCCTTTTTCCTGTTTTGGCATGTAATTTTCCCTTAAACTCTGTATGAGCGAAGGAAAACGGATATTTAAGAATATTGATTTCATTCATTTCTTGTTTTCTATATTTGCACATGTTTGTATACTATGAAAGAAGGTGGAACAAGCAACCCAGTCAAAAAATAGCATTAACACTGCAGTCTGCCCGTTAATTGCACAATTTATGATTGCTACAACCAAAAAAATAATTCGTGTAATTAATATTACCTTTAGCTAAATTCCCTATAAACCACATTTTATCATCTAATCTGCTTTTTATACCATTCTGCAAACTTATGCAAAGCCTTTGCTCTGTGCGAATACTTGTTCTTTTCCGTTATGGACATTTCTGCAAATGTTTTATTGCTGTTTGCTGGCTTGAAAATTGGGTCGAAACCAAAACCATGCTCATTGACGCTTCGCCTTTCTTCGTTTATTATTTCTCCAAGGGATTCACCTTCAAAGCATAATGGAGAATTGCAGTCAGCAGAATAATAAGCAACTACAGACTTGAAAAATGCTTTTCTGGTTTTAATGTTTTCCATAAGCCGCAGTAAACCCGCATTGCCTATGGTCTTGTAGACATAAGCAGCATAAGGCCCGGGAAACCCATTCAGCACTTCTACAAATAATCCAGCATCTTCAACTATAACTGGCATATTACAGTTTCTAAAAGCAACAATGACGCTTGTTTTTGCAATCTCTTCTAGGCTTTCGCTCTGAATCTCCAAATTTTTAACCCGTAGCATGCCAACAGCTATTTTGTGTTCAGAGAAGACCCAGCGAGCTTCATTAAACTTGTTTATATTATTGGTTGCAAAGAACACAACTTTTCCTTTCATGCGGAAATTCATTCATACATCACATCTTTGTGTCTTTCAGAAACATATCTTCCTCTTTTCTCTATCTCCTCTATTTTAGCTAAAATTTTTTTTACAGCCTCCGCGTCTAAAACTCGAGAATATCCCTTAATCACGGCAGTAAAACATTCCTCAGTAAACCGAAAATGAGTGCTTTGCAAAGCCCTTTTCATCAGATGCAAGTCAACACCCCTAGCTTCCAATTCCCTTGATTTCTCACCGAGACCAAAATCCACGAAGAAAATTTTTCCTTTAGAAGTAAGAATCATGTTGGATGTAGTTAAGTCACCGTGAATTATTCCATTATTATGAAGCCTGCCTACTAATTCACCAATTTTGATACATAAATCTCGTCTAACATTTTCGACGGCATCACTTAACAACTGTTTAACTTGTTTTCCTTCAATAAACTCCATGATTATCATGCCATTTTTTACGTCAATCATAAAAATTGTTGGCGTTGGCACTCCTGCCTTTTTTGCTTCATGCATCAATTGCGGTTCATGAATTGTTCTGTAAGCTCTTATTTGCTCATCCAAAATTGGTGGGCGGTATTTCTTTGGCAAACGCTTCTTCATTATAACCTTTCTGCGATGCCAATCTGTAAGGTAAAGACTGGCTTCGGCGCCCTTTTTAATCAATTGCGGTTTATCCATGGAACTTCTACCTCTTCAAGACGCCACCGTAACCTTACAAAGCTTTTCTCAATGGGTGTAACAATTCCATATTTATAGGCTAATACACCCGTCCACGCAATCATTGCACCATTATCAACTGCAAACTCGCTTGGCACAACACAGAATTCAGCATCATGCTCCTCAGCAATAGCCTTAATCATCGACTGCAACCGTTTATTAGCAGCAACTCCGCCAGTAAGCAAAACTTCTCTTTTTTCAGTATGCGCTAAAGCCCTTTCAGCAACTTCGGTAACCATGGAAAACGCAGTTTCCTGAAGACTATAACATAAATCCTCAAGCACACATTGTTCATGTTTAAGTAAGTTGACTGCAGCTGTCAGTAGACCGCTAAATGAAGTATCCATACCCTTAACGGTATATGGCAAAGAAACAAACTTCTTTCCTTTCAGTGCAAATTTTTCAACCATAGCCCCAAATGGCACACCAACCTTTTGACGTAATCCAGCTTCTCTTGCAAAGACATCCAAACAATTTCCCAAGGCAATGTCAAGCGTTTCGCCAAACACTCTATAACGCCCAGAGTCAAAAGCCGCAACTATCGTATTTCCACCAGAAACATACAGCGTAATCGGGTCGATGGCCCCTGTTTTCAGCTTCCCTATTTCAATATGCGCCACGCAATGATTTACTCCAACAAGAGGAGTTTTGAGGTATAAAGCAAGAGCCCGAGCTATTGTTGCGCCTGTGCGGAGGCAGGGGCCAAGTCCTGGTCCTTGCGAGAAGGCTATGATGGATAAATCTTGAGGCTTTATTTTTGCTTTTGCAAAGGCATCTTCCAAGACTTTGCTTGCTACTTCTGCATGATGCCTCGATGCTTCTCTTGGATGGATGCCTCCTTCTTCAGGCATGTAAGCGCTTATTATATTAGCTAGTATTTCACCATTGAATGTTGATATTCCAACACTGAAATCGTCTGCTGTAGATTCAATTCCCAAACAATAGGCTTCACGCGTCTTTTTTTCTCTCATTTTTCATCCTTCAACATTAAATGTTACAGCTTTAAACATACAACTTTTTATTTGAAAACGCACATATATGAATGTAGACAATTCGAGTGCCGAGAAAAATGTCAAAACGCAACGATTTAGAACAGAAAGCATTACAATACATAATAAGCACAGGTTTTGAGGGCATCCTTCAATCTGATTTATGGCGAAAATTGGGAGCTAGTAGCAGAGAAGGCTCGAGAATAGCATTGAAACTGGAAGAGAAGAAGTTAATCCGCAGAGAAAAAGAACTCCGCGATGGAAGATGGACTTATAGGCTTTATCCAAAAAGGCTTCCTGCAAGAATAGATTCAATAGCGGACGTCCCATGTTTAATGTGCCCAGACAATTCAAGATGTGATCCATCCAGCACAATTTCACCTCAAAACTGTGAAAAACTTACAGAATGGCTTCTCACAATATCTCAAAACCAACCCGCCGTGTTGGGTGACAGCTAGTTTTGCCAAAAGCATGGATTCAAGAAAGAAAAAGAGATTATTATTATAGAAAAGCTAAAGAAGAGAAATACCGCTCCAGGGCAGCATACAAGCTTCTTCAAGCCGTAGAAAAATACCATTTCATCAGTAAAGGTTATTTTGTTGTTGATTTGGGAGCGGCACCAGGAGGCTGGGTACAGGCGGCAAGAAAAATTGTTGGAACCAAAGGCTTTATTTTGGGAGTTGACCTTAAGCCAATTGAACCTTTTCAGCAAAGTAATGTTAGAACGATTATAGGTGATATAAACGAGCCCGAGACTATACAAGAGATTGTTAGTATGCTTCCAAGAAAGGCTGATGCGGTAATTTCAGATGCTTCGCCAAATATTTCCGGAATATGGGAAGTTGACCATGCACGCCAAATAGATTTGGCGTGTCAATCATTAACAATAGCTTTGGAAACGCTTAGACCTTTTGGAAACTTCTTTGTAAAGGTTTTTCAAGGTGATATGCTTGACAGCTTCATAGAGAAAATGAAAAGGCATTTTAAAGATGTTAAAGTGATTAAGCCAAAAGCAAGCAGAACTAAAAGTTCAGAAATATTCATTTTAGGTACACACTTAAAGGAAGTAGGCTGAAGAAGCAGCAAAGCTAAATCCTAATCTATCAATTAATAAAACCAAGGTGAAAAGTTTGGATATTATCGCTGCAGATTCTTCAGCCGCCATACTTAATGAGAAGTTTGAACCTTTACAAATTGTTGCGAGTGCATCGGTATTAGTTAAGCCGCCTTACAGAGAACCAGCAAAATGCCTTGCAGAAGCGATTTTTGCAGATGCAGGAAACGGTCATGAAGTCATAGTGCATGAAGCAGAACTTTGCCGAGACTTACTTGGAAAAGTAAAAGCTGATTCTGTGCATCTTGACATGTCCTTAGGAGCACTTCCACTCGAGCAATTGTCGCCTATTCAATTCTCAAATTTAAGAATCTCCGCAAAAGCAAAGCAGAATCTACTAAAAATTTTGCCAAGGCTCAGAAAGATTGCAAATGAAATTACACAGAAATATGGAGTTGAAGCTGTAGCAATAGGAAAAGAAAGTATTCCCGTGAGAATTGCAGAATTAACTGCAGGTTCACATGCAATATTGTATGCATGCGAAAAAGCAATCAAGGAAAAACAAACTGTTATGCTGGGCTTACCTTCAAAATGTCAGCCCAGATTGGCAGAAAACAGAGTATATCTGTACTCTCTTATCGGTGCAGAACATGATGTCAGAGGGTATGGAGAAGATACAAAAGAGATTCTGAAGAAAGTCAATATAAGTGAAATGCTTAACCCGTGTGCACGAGGTTTTAGAATAGTAAAATTAACTCCATTAAAATAGTGATTAAAATGCAAGAAAAAAGCACGATTTCACCTCTTGCAGCCATTTTAGCTATTGTGGCAAGTTTTCTACTACTTATGTTTTTAGGAACTGCAATCTTTAAAGTTTTCGGAGAAGGTGTGGCAATGGTGGCATCAGAACTTCTTGTACTAATAATTCCATTAGGATACATGATTTACAAAAGGGTCAAAATTAAAAGTTACATAGGATTCGATACAAAACCTAAGAACATTTTAATAGGCATCACCTTCGGAGTTATTCTTTTCGCTTTTGACATTCTCATATCTATTGTGCTTACTATGGTCTTTGGACCAAGCAAAGCGATTGAAGAATCTAACGAATTATTAGCAAACATGAGTAGCTCTTATGAAGGATTACTCTTGGTTATAATCTCCTTATCTTTGGCTGGGATATGTGAAGAGTTTACTTTTAGAGGATTTTTGCAGACTGCTATAAATGGCAAATACTCGTTTGGCGTTGCCTTACTCGTTTCTTCTCTAGCTTTTGGATTCTTTCACTTTGACCTACAAGCTGTTTATACTGTCTCAGCGTTCCTCATAGGGCTCTTGTTGGGCTATATATATCATCGTTATCATTCTTATGTCGTTTCAGCTGTAGCCCATGCAACAGTGAATCTAATAGCATTGGCTTTACTCCTGCTTATCGGGTAATTATACTGCTGAATAGCTGTTCAATTTCATGTTTCCTTGATTTTTGTGATTTCCAAGCTAATGTCTAATGATTTGATACTGTCTGTTATTTCACCTAAGCTTACAATGCTAACGCCTGTAGAAGCAAATTTCAGAATGTTCTGTCTTGTTATTCCACCACTAGCTTCTAAAAGAACTTTTCCAAAAAAACCAGACTTTTTAAGCGATTTAATCGCTTTTTCTATCTGTTCAGGAGAAAAATTATCTAGCATAATTATGTCTACGCCAGTTTTTGCCGCCGATAAAACATCAGCAATGCGGGTTACTTCAACCTCGATTTTTTTGCTAAACGAAACGTTCCTTTTAACTCTTCTAATAGCTTCTTCAACGCTTCCAGCAACTGCAATGTGATTATCTTTTATCAAAACCATGTCATCCAAATGAAGCCTATGCGTATCACCACCTCCAATCAAAACAGCTTTTTTATCAAAATATAGTAATCCAAGTGCTGTTTTTCGTGTACAAGCAACCTTTGTTTTAAGCCCGGCTTCACGAATTTTGTTAACAATATCTGTGGTGGCTGTTGCAATGCCGCTCATACGTGATATAATGTTCAAAAGAGTGCGTTCAACACAGAATACTGCTCGTGCATCGCCAAAAATCTTCATCAAGACATGGTTCACTCTTATTTTTTCCCCATCCTTTACTAAGACTTCACATTTAAGTCCCAGACTTTCAAGAAGAACTATTGCTTCTTCAATTCCCGCCACAATCCCTGTTTCTTTACAAACTATTTCAGCTTCAACAGTGCAGCTCTCTGGAACTATCAAAGCAGTTGTTATGTCTCCTTGACCTATATCTTCTTCTAATATTTTTCGAAGCTTTCGTTCCAAAATTTTCCGAGGCAAGAACATACTCTTACTATTGATTTATTTGGCTTTAAAATACTTGTTTATGCCCTGCCATGTCAATTATTGTATTCACGGTATTTTCTAAACCGTCATGTTTCAAAGTTTCATTTTGAACTTCTTCAAGCCTTTCATGAGTCTTGCTTTGCAAGAGTTGCTCAATGCTTACCAGAAGTTTTTCCTTGTTTAACTCTTCTTGTTGAATAATTTTTGCAATCCTTAGATTTTCGGCCTGTTTCGCATTGCTAAGCTGTTCGGTATGACTGGGCGTAGGAACAAGTATCATAGGTTTGCCGTAAGACATGCATTGAGTTATGGTTCCGTGTCCAGCGCGACTAACAACAACGTCGCAAGCTTTCAAGTATTCAAAACGGTTCGTAATCCAATTGCAAATCGCCACATTTCCATAACGCACTGGCTTGTTGTTAGCATTTGGATAACCAAGTGAGAGGACAACTTCATAATCCTTGGGAAATTTAAGCAGAATTTTCCTTAAAATCCCAATTAAAAACGCTTTCTCTTTAACAGGACCACTTATAGGTGCAAAAATTACTGGTTTATCATCTGGCAATCCTAATTTTTTGCGTATTTTCATTCCATCAGGCAAATCGTTTGGACGGATGGGTAAAATTGGTCCTATTAATTTCACATTTTTCCCATACGATCTAGGAATGGCAAGATTTCCAGCACTTATCGTGTAAGGTTTAGGAAAATCAGGTATCAAGACAATGTTTCCGCTCGTCCACATTTTTCCAATAATTGCAAGAGTGACAGAGTCTGCAAACTTTGCCAAGTTTAAAAAACGTTTCTTTCGTGGAATTATCACTTGAAACTGATTCAAAATGCAAATTCTCGGAATCCCCAAGAGCCTAGACGCTAATATTGGCGAAATACGAGAGTCGGAAACAACAACGTTGGGACCGAAATTTTCAATCGCTTGAACTTCAGCATTAATTTGCTTTAAAAGAGTAAAAGAAGCAAAAAAAGGGCCGGGGTTGACGGCAGTTTGTCTAAAATCTACGGTTCCGTCAGGCTTGACTTGAAATCCGATGGGTGGAGTTTCAATAAGGGGAAAATTTTCATGTTTAACGTACCCTATGCCTTCACGGTAAGTAGAAAATATCACATCAATTCTTTTCTCCATAAGTTTTTTGGCTATGGGAATGCATCTTCCAACATGTCCTAAACCAATACCGCAAGGTGCAAAATAAACCCTCATAGAATTGTTACCAGCCAAGGGATTTACGCTTCACTGTACCTCTTGGTTTTTCTTCCTCAAATACTATGGCCTGGAACTTGTAAATTTTCGTGCCATCTAAAAGCCAATTGTCAGGAGGAAGACCTGCTTTGATGCAGCATTGACAAAGAAACTCTTCCTCATCCCATTTATATTCAACGGGCACTTGAGGCAGAAGCAATCCTTTAAACATGCCTCTTTCAACAATTAAACCGTCTTTTCCAACCTTGATTTTTGTCGGATATTCACTTGCTTTCTTTGCGGTTATTAGCTGTGGAGGCGTCAACACACTTACTTCAAAAACTACATTATCAAGCTCATTTAAAGAGAGAGGATAAAAACGTGGATCCTGTGTTGCCGAACTTATAGCTGACTCAACAACTGCTTCCACAAGTGGAATTGTAGGATAAGGGTATCCAATGCAGCCTCGCAGTTCTTTTTCTTCACCAGTTAGCGCATTTATTGTAACAAAGACACCGCATGGTTGAAACAGTTTTTCAGAAACGTTGCTTGGAACATTAAGTCTTCTCCTATTCTGCAAATATTTTTCTACAGCCTTGCGAGCGAACCCGACTAAGAATTTTCCTTCTTCCAAGCTTAATTCAAATGACAATTTATGTTTTCCACCATTTGACAATGATTGTTGTGAAGAGGATTAAGTTTAAAATTTGGCGAAAGTCTAGCTTTAGAATTTCATTGATTCTTCACGTATTCCGTCCTTTGTTATCAACAGAAAATCTATACCGTCGCCACTCATTATATCTCTGCTTATTGCAGATTTTATTGATCGGATGACTAGGTCTTTTGCTTCTTCCATGCTCAGGTCTTCTTTATATCCTTCCTCTAGGACACCCATGGCTATTTCGGTTCCAGAACCAACAACTGCATACTTGTCGGGTATGACTGAGCCTAAAACGTCAAGCACGTAAAGTGATGCTCCTTCCTCATCTACACCGCTGACGATTGTTTGGGTAATCAAAGGTGCTAATCTGCGTTCAAAAAGCAGATTTGACATGAGTTTGGCTGCTGACCTTACAGAGATTGGTCTGCCAACGTCTAAAGTAAACAGGTTTGCATAGGCTTCCACTTCTCTCACGAGAATTTGCATGTCAGAGACAAGTCCAGCACACGCGGCGCCAATGTAGTCTGTTATTTTGAAAACTTTTTTGCCGCCTTTACTTACAACAAGATAACCATAAGAAACACGTTTTTCAGAGGCTAGAATGACTCCTTCCTTGCATACCACACCGATGGTTGTTGCCCCTGGAATCCAGAGATATTCAGCTTGTTGACTTTGTTTTTCCATACAGTCCACCTTTCTTTCGTGATATACACAAGCAACCTATTAAACTTAATCATACAACTTTTAGACTTCAACAGTTGCAATACCCAAAATGTCATTCAACATCTTCAACTGATCTCTATAATCACCATAAACCACGACGTGATGATTTCCAAATGTTTTGTGAATAAAATCCTTAGGATTCTGGATTTTCACTTTCGCTTTTACTCTGCAATATTCATCCGAATCCATATCCACACAATCTACAATAGTTCCCCTAGTGAGCAACATGCTCGTTAAGTCACCACTTAGACGACAAATTGTGATCCCCTTACCTACTTTCATCTTAACAAATGCTGTCAAACTTCCAGTAAATTTTTCCTTATGATACCGTCTTAACGTGTAAGGCACTGGTTTAGAATAGTATCCTTCCATTTTCCGTGGGCATACACAGTGGCTAATTATCAATGTTTCGTCAGCTTCGTCTACAAAAGTGTTGCCCATGAAACAAGGCTTGTTTGCAATATAGTGTAGAATAACCATCGACAAAAGTGAGAGTATGTCTGCTTCGCAGGCTGAGGGTATCCCTTCATCTCTTAGATTGGTATAAGCAAAGCAAGGAACGGGTAATGGGCTTTCGCCATAGGCCATAGTTACGCTTGAGCATTCTTTTCTTTCAAGAGATCTCTCATAACTGTGTATAATTTCGCAACAACGATCAAATCTTTTTCTTCTGGTTCTACAATTTTTTCAGCATCTTCCATCCATGTTTTTATTAATGGTTTAACATTTTCTGTTCTAACATTTTTCCATCTTTCAATCACATCTTTACTTTTCACGTACTCCAACTTTATCCCAAGTTTTTCTTTAATAGCTTCCCGTCCACCAGAAATTCTGCAGAGAAATTTCTCCCAATGTGGAAAATCTGCGTTCAAAATCAATATTTTAGTATGCTCCAACTTTTTCTTTGCTAAAAGAACAGCAAAATAGTTGTTTACGTCTTGATAATCCACAGCAACCCATGTTTTTTCTTGAGGGTAAATATATTCTAAAACATCTAGTGGATTATTGACCAATCCCTCATCGTTAAAAAGGATTATAGGACGATTAAGTCTTGAAATCTTCACTATGCAATTGCCTAAACCAAGGTGGGGTTTGTATAGAAGAATGGCATCAGTTTCTCCTAAATGCTCTTTTACAAATCTAACATCCTCTTCTTCGTTGATGGCGACAACCTTTAAAATTTCAGTCGCCACAGTCAAGTTTTTCTTAAGTTGCTTAAGTTTTTCGTTTATAAAATTCTCTGGGACTTGCCCTTTTCTACAGACTAAAACTGGAAGGACTCTGAGAAACTTGAATTTGGATCGCATTTTATTCTTCCTCCACCTCGATTCGTCTATCATAGAGCTAATATATGGCTAATTCTATAACGCTTTTCAAAGAGACGGGTCTTAAGATGATAAGCATTTACACTGAGAACGTAGAGGACGTTTGGTTTGGAGTTGCTTATGAAGAGGAGAATATCTTTGCCACTACTTTTGCCTCCAATGAAAATGGGGCATTGCATGGTCTGTTAGCAAGTATTCCTTTTTATGTTCATTTTCAACGATCACGAAAACCTTCAGCCTTTGCTGAGCAGGTCATAACAACTTTGAAAGATATTTACAATGGCAGAAGCATTTCTCGAGAATTCGCATTATCTATGGAGTGTTTGTCAGAATATGCAAGGAATGTTCTGCAAGTAGTGCGCATGGTTCCTTTGGGTTATGTAACTTCTTATGGTGCTGTTGCCAAGATTGCTGGTGGAAGCCCAAGGGCTGTAGGTCGTATAATGGCTTTGAATCCTTTTGCGCCTGTGGTTCCATGCCATAGAGTTGTCAACTCAAATTTTACTTTAGGTGGGTATGGAGGTGGTTTAAAAGCGAAGCTTGCTTTTTTACAACGGGAAAAGCAGGGCTATATGAGAAAACATGAAGTCCCATTTAATGGTAGAAAATTGCAAGTTTTTCCCGTTGAGTTTGTATTGGAAAGGTTAGAAAAAAGTAAATGTTAATTCAGTTAACGCGCATTAACATATACATGTAAAAGGGGGTTTAGATGGTTAACCGTGGGTTGTTTGTTGGTAGATTTCAGCCTTTTCATTTGGGACATCTTGGAGCAATAAAAGAGATTTTGAAAGAAGTTGAAGAACTTGTAATTGTTATAGGTAGCGCTCAATATAGCCATAACATTAACAACCCATTCACAGCGGGTGAGAGGTTGATTATGATTCGCAGAGCTTTGGAAGAGGCGAAAATAGATTTTTCGCATGTTTGGATTGTTCCAGTTCCAGATGTGCATTTGCATATGATGTGGGTTTCTGCAGTTGAGGGCTATACACCTTCATTTAATATTGTTTATTCTAATGAGCCTTTAACACGGCGGCTTTTCATGGAAGCAGGATACAAAGTGAATGCTATCCGCTTTTTTGAAAGAAGACTTTACTCTTCAACAGAAATTCGACAGAGAATGCTAAAGGATAACAGTTGGGAGAAGCTTGTCCCAAAAAGCACTGCGGCTTTCATAAAGGAGATTGACGGAGTTAATAGACTTCGAGACTTGAATAAAAGCGACAAGATATAATTTAACTGTATTCTCTGAACGTGTACCCACATTTCGTACAACGCAAAAACTGCGTAGAAGACTCATCTGCACCTCTTGTTTGCACTTGCCAAACATAAGCCAAATTGTTTCCACATTTTGGACATTCAATCCTAACGGTGGGTAAAGTTCGCAATTTCTGCTCTTCCTTACCTATGACAGCTACAAGCTGTTGAGGCTTATGTCGAATAACCTTCGCAACTTTAGGCTCTATTTTCTTATTTGACTCACGTTTCCGATAGCCACATTTTGGACAAGCCATAACCAGTGATGCTTCTTTGCCCGATTTCCCCTTTTTAGGCTCAAGACGGGAACCACATTTTGGACAAAATTCCATAGCTGGTTTACTCCGACACCCGTTTGTTTTTCCTTAACATGGTCGCTTTTAAACCTTTTCATGTAACAATAAATATTGACGCTAAACAGGGCTTATGCCGGAAGCAATAAGGTGCGCAACACGTAATGCCTCAGGAGTGTTGCTTCGAGTTGCAGTCAACTGTAAAATTTTCTGTGCATCTTCCTCATGAACACCAGAAAGTTGCATGTAAATTTTCTCGCTTTTATCTCTAGTAGCCACTTCGGATATTTTCCCAGCATTCAAAATAGCCCGCCAACGTGCTTCACTTTTAGGCAAATTCTTTAATGCCTCGTGAATTTCGTCAAGGTTTGGTTTCTCACGTGCAACTGCAATTACTGGAAGCTTGGTTTTCGCATTAAGTCTTTTAATGTCAACTACATTGAAACCAGCAAATGTTATGCCATTAAGCATTATGACCCTTAACTGCTTATAGTGAGGCGAATTAACTATCATAGAAGCTATTTTGCTTGTTGCGTCATAGCCGTCAACTCTAATCTTAGTGTGCATGACACCATCAAGCCAGTATCCACCACGAAAAACAACACCAACAACAGGTACCAATTCTATCATTCTGGGAATAAAGATCCCATCATCAACACCGATAACCCTAATTTCAGGTTTAATCACGCGAAATCTTTTGTAAGCCAAAACAATTCCTCGACATCACAGATTTATAATGAAACAAACATTATAAGTTTAGTGAAAAGCGCTTTTAAGCAGCAAATCACTCATTTACAAACATGTTAACTGAAACAGCAATAGCCATTTTTCTTCTCGTTTGCCTAGCTTTTTTCTCAATAGTCAACTTACACAACATTCTAATAATTCACAAACGCAGAAGCGATGCCGAGGTATACACGGAAGTCAAACCACCATCAGATCTAATTGTAAGCTTAGCTGCTATAGGAACATTTACATATTTCCTAGAAATTTCAACTTATATGTTTCTTGTCTTCACTAACCTTTTCTCTGTGCTGTATGATTCAATTCACTATTTCCAACTACCATTTGCATTTTGTATGAGAATTTTAGGCGTAATTCTCACATTTCTAGGATTTGTCCTTTCCATTTGGAGCGTGATCGCTAGAGACAAATACGCTACTTCTTGGAATATGCCACATAACCATAAACTCGTAACATGGGGACCGTATCATTATGTTCGGCATCCTTCGTATCTGGGATATTTTTTAATGTTTTTTGGGCTCTTCTCTTTGTGGTCCACTTTCTTCTCGCTCATCCCCATGGTTGCAATTCCAGGATATTATCGTGTTGCTGTAATGGAAGAGAAACTTTTGACGCAACGATTTGGCCATGAATTTGTGGAATATCAAAGAAAGACTGGACAGTTCATTCCTAGGCTTAGATAAGGAGAGCGAAAATTTGAAGAAAAACAACATTTTTTCCTTCACGAAGAAATACGCAAGCTTGACAGAAATTTTAATAGACCATAAACTAGCCTCGCTTGGCGATGCATACATAAACCTTGTTTATTCACTGGTCATATCAAATAAGAAAGGAGAACCATCGGGAGCGAAAGTTAAGGGAACGCTTCTTGCAGGCGCAATCAAAAAATCTGGATTAAGAGATTTTTTGCCCTCGAGGATGACACGTCATACTATGGCTGATGCGGCTGAAGCATTAGTGGCTTATGCTTGGATTAATAACCATGTAAATCTAGAAGAAAGCGTCAAAATAATAGAGCGAGCAGATGACCCTGTTGAGGGATTTAGTCAATTGCTCACCCAAATAAGGAGCAGAATCATATTTTCTTCTTAAGAGCTAATTGAAGTTCTTTAGCGAATTCCTTGTTTATTTCACGCATTTTTTCCACGGCTTCAAACAAAGTGTCCTCTGGCTTAACGTCGCCTTTTGTGCGAACATAAATTATAGAGCTTGAGGCTAAGGGATGTGGCACATCGTATCCGGCTAAATCTACATGTAAATTTTCCCCAAGCCGCTTTTGCAGCAAATTGCAAATGGTATGCCCCATGCCTTCTATTTCAATTTTAAGTTC
>CAZAXN010000003.1:0-27350 GCA_964489195.1 uncultured Candidatus Bathyarchaeia archaeon | reverse complement strand
AATATGTGTAATACCATTTACCTTTCAGAGTATTTCAGATCTAAAATTGTATTTTACTTTTTATTTTTATCTTTCAGATTTCCAAGGGAAAGGTTGGGGTGGGACACTGCATAACCTTTTTAATAAAAATATTGTAAACTGGATTTAGTTTTTTGTATGAGAGGGCTTATTTCAAATTCGAGAAAATTGTGCACTACTACAGTTTGCAAGAGGGGATTTGAATTGGATAATGATAATGTTAACATGCTTGATGATGTGTTCAACAGGATTATTAGTAATGCAAAGATATTTAAGAATAGAGATGTGCTACGCCATGATTATTTACCTGATAAATTACCACACAGAGATGCCCAAATAAGACAACTTGGTGAAACCGTTGCACCTGTTTTGAAGGGGGCAAGGTGCTCTAATATTTTTATTTACGGTAAAACTGGAACTGGAAAAACAGCTGTAGCAAGACATGTTCTGAGTCATCTTGAGGTTAAGGCTAAGGAATTTAACGCACCAGTTCGGTTCTGTTATGTGAATTGCAGAATGATTGGGTCTGAGTATCGTGCTTTTGCGAGTTTATGTCAAAGTGTTGGAGTTTCTGTTCCATTTACTGGATTATCTGTTGGTGAAGTTTTTGATAGGTTTAAGTTTGGTTTGGATCACGTGGGAATTAATTTCATAATAGTCCTTGATGAAATTGATGCACTAGTAAAAATGCGCGGTGATAACCTCCTTTATGAATTAACAAGAATAAATGAGGCACTTTTGCGGAGCAAAGTTTCTATTCTTGGCATATCAAATGATCTCCGCCTTAAAGAGTTTCTTGATCCTCGAGTTTTCAGTTCACTAAGTGAAGAGGAAATGGTTTTTAGTCCATATAATGCTACTGAATTGCACAACATTCTTTTTGAGCGTGCTAAGTTGGCGTTTCATGAAGGTGCTTTGCCTGATGGAACCTTAAACATTTGCGCTGCATTAGCCGCTGCAGAGCATGGTGATGCAAGACGAGCTTTAGATCTGCTTCGCGTTTCAGGGGAGGTTGCTGAGCGACAAGGTGCTAACTTGGTTGTTGAAGAGCATGTTAAAGAGGCTGAAAGGCACATTGAACATAACCGTGTGTTTGAGGCTCTCAAGAATTTGACTTTACATTCAAAGATTGTGATTTTGAGCATCTATCATTTAAAAGAAGCCGAGGTTCATAGGGCTATTACTGGTGAAATTTATGAAGTTTATGGTGAACTTTGCGGCGAATTAGGTGTCACTCCGCTGACTCAGCGTCGGGTGAGCACATTGGTGAATGAGCTAGATTCCATGGGCCTGTTAAATGCTAAAGTCGTCAGTATGGGCAGATATGGGCGTACAAAAAAGATTAGCTTAGAAATAACGCGCAGCCTTATTAGAGATGTTTTTGCTATTGATACTAGACTAGGTCGTTTAATTGATTATGCCCCGAAATGCCTTTCCAAACTTGCCCATGGTAGGAGTTGAAGATGGAAGTTTTCAAAAAGGCATAACTATTAAAACAGTTCTTGCGGCGGTTTTGTTTAGAAATTTACATATTGAAGATGTTAAAGTCAAAAAAATAACCGTTGATGGCTTTGAAGCGACTGAAAGGCTCAAAGAAATGCTAAGCTCCTGGAACTTTGAAGCTGTCCTTCTCGCTGGTATTTCTTTTGCCGGGTTCAACGTGATCGACCCAATTTTGATTCATGAAGAATTCAACAAGCCAGTAATAATTATAACAAGGACAAAACCTAACAATAAAGCCGTTAAAAAGGCTCTTGAAAAACATTTTGAAGATTGGAAAAGGCGCTTTGAGGTTTTTGAGAAAATTGGGTTACCGTATGAAAGGCTTTCTTTCGCAGGTAAGTCGCCAGTATATGTTAAAGCTATTTGGGCAAGTTTTAATTGGGCTTGCACTCTTATCCACGGCTCATCTATTTTAGGCGTGGTCCCTGAACCACTACGGGTTGCACGATTGATTGCTCGAGGGCTTTCTTAATTAAATGGAATAACCATAACTTCCAATGTTTGCAAATTCACCACTGGAACCTTGCCAGGTGTAGGCACTAATCCAAGCCTTCTCATATAATCTGTTTGTTCCTGCCATCCGCCAGAATTTATAATCAAAACGCCACGGTAATTGCAATACCCTAATACGTGCACGTGCCCGGCGTGAAAAATGTCTGGGGTATGTTCTATAACTAGAGGGTCTTTATTTTCTGGTGATAATGGAGTTTTTTCACCATATATTGGTGCTAAGTGGCGACTTTGCAACAGTAATTTCATTGCCTTCTCCGGATGGGTTGCATCCATACCTGGAACTGTTGAAATTATGTCGTCTAAGCTGCGACCATGATACAACAGGATGTCCACATTATGGAGGCTTATTGTGCTGGGGTTTCCTAACGAATAGATGCTTCTTGTCTCTTGCAATGTTTCTAAGAAAGTGTTTGATATTGCTGGTTGGGGTAATGCTTTTCTTGGGGCATCATGGTTTCCTGGAATGATCACTACTTCTATATAGTCTGGAATCTGTTCAATGTATTTTGCAGCAAGCCTGTATTGCCTGTACGCATCTTTTATTGCTAACTCTTTTATCTGGTTGGGATAAATTCCTATTCCATCAACAACATCTCCTGCAATTAACACATATTTCACATGGCTTGCTATTTCCTTCATATGGTCGTCGCCATACTTGCCATTCAGCCATAGAACGAAACGGTTGAATACGTCTCTTTGAAATTTTGTGCTGCCTACATGCATGTCTGACGTGAGAACTGCATAAACTGGTATTTGCGCCTTGTGCTGAGGCTTTTGAGCAATGTCTGGAAAAATTATGTCTTCGGCAATTAAGAGGTGACTTCGTGCTTTTACGACGCTTATGCAAACAACTTGGTCAAGTAAAAGGTTACGTGCTTTTTCCAGCAAGTCTGCTGAAGGACTCTGCGAGATGAGTACTGTAGCGCTTGTATGCAAATCTTCAACTGTTAATAGTATTTTCTGTTTTGCCTCTCGTTTTTCCGTTATCATACCAATTATTTTTAGCCTCGCATTTGCTGGGGCTTTCAGCGCATCAATTATTGATGCTGAGCTTTTGACATCTATCCTCTGCCTTAACAGTTTCTCTATGCGTTTGAATCTATCTCGAAAATATTCTAAATAATCCTCCACTGTTCCGCTAGTGTTAAGTCTATTCGCAGGGTCATCAACTATTTTGATATCTGATTCAATTTCTTTTGCATAAGGGTGAAACTGTTTTTTGCTTTCGCGTAAAAGCTCTTCAGTGAACACTTGGAAAGGGTCCTTTGTTAATTCAAGTTTGCTTTCTTTTCGTGTTTCTAATGGCTTAACTAGTTTTTCCAAGATGTTCTTGTCAATGAACAATGGTTTTTCTTTCATCGCTGCAATTTCATTAATTGCCTTGCTGACTATTTCTGTTGGATCCTGTGTCAAAGATAATGCGCTCAGAAACTCAAATGCTTCCTTATCAATCTGGTATCCTGCAGTAACTGTTAATTCTATAGCTTTTTGCAGCTTTTCAGTCTCACTCATATTTTGAGTTTTCTCCATTCTTGCTTTTTTGGGATTATTATATAGCCTTCTTCGTTATCGCCTAAAGCTTCTGTCTGATTATTGAGGTGGAGATATGCTGTTAAAGCAGCTAATAGTGCATCAATTTCATGCGGTGTCAGCGTGCGCACTTCGGTGTCTCCTCCTAATCCTAATTGCTTTAGAACTGTTTGAATCTTTCCCCAGTCTTTTATAGGCATATTAAGTGCTTTGCATGTGGATGTGGGATGTACTTCTATTGTTTTGAATCCCCTTTCAGCTATTGCCCTGTTCAATCTAATTGCACGCATTGTGAGTTTTCTCATAGCGGGGAGATTTGGAGGGAAGACACGATAACCATGCCTTATCATTTCTTTGTCTGCTTTTCTGAAGATTCCTTTTTTTTGGCAAGCAGAAAGGGGCATCGATTGCTGTGATTTTCGGTTTGCTTCGTGTTATACTGTCAAGTATTTCACCATCACTGTAGAGCAGAGTTGTTTTCAGTTCTTTATTTTTCCATATAGCCCATCCCGTAGGATTTTCAGGTTTTCCAGCTAAATCTATACCAATTATAACTTCATTTTCCAATTTGAACACTTATATGTTAGCTTTATATATTGGAATTTTGTTTAGATTACTATATTTTCAGGGAGTAATTGTTTATTTGATATGGTGATACAGATGAGTGAACTACGCAAAGTGCAATGTACTCCAGGCGGCACTTTCTTTGTTTGTTTGCCCAAATCTTGGGCGGAGCAGCGAGGCTTGAAACGAGGCTCTATTGTTGGTGTCACTGAGATGGCTGATGGTGGACTTTTGATAGACACTAAGTATGGTGCTGAGCCGTCTCCACGCATTATCACTTTGAAGCCTAGTCCTTATTTGGGGCGAGAGATTGTAGGTAAGTATCTTCTTGGTTTCGACATTATTCGTGTTGAGGCAAAGGAACGTATTAGTTTTGAGGTGAGAGATGCCATTAAGAAGGCTGTGAGTCGTCTAATAGGATTGGAAATTGTTGAGGAGGATTATGCAAGTATTATTTTGCAATGCTTACTGGAACCTTCTGGGTTTCCTCCAGAAAAAATTCTTCGCCGAGGATATGCAATTGCTGCTGGAATGCATCGGGACATTGTTAACTCTTTCTTGGATGGTGATGTGCAATTAGCCAAAAGTGTTATCGCTCGCGATGATGAGGGCAATAGGCTATATTTCCTTCTGGTTCGCATTCTACGTACAATAATTCAAAATCCCAGTTTGAGCGAAAAATTGGGTACAAGTCCTATTGAATGCCTTGATTACCGTTTAGCAGCAAGTCTTGTTGAAGCTATTGGTGACGAATGCGTTCGCGTGGCAATGAAAACTGTTGAATTGAAAGGCGCAAAACTTACTGAAGACTTTAAAAAAGCGTTTGTGGACTTTCACACATCATGTTTCGAGGCTCATGAAAATTCTTTAAAAGCATTCTTTTCCGGAGATATTGCCCTTGCTGAAGATGTGAGGAATATGCGAGAAAAAATTGAAACTGCATTTACACATATTGAAAAAGTTGCTAGAGCTCAATCACTTGACATTGTTCCTCAAATCCTGGCTGTAGCGTCATTCTTAAGGCAAATTTATGAACATAGCGTGGACATAGCTGATTTGGTTGTTCCCAAAAAACTATAGCTTATAGCCTCTTCTCATTCTAACAAGGAAGGTTATCCACTTTTTGCGGAGCTTGAGCCAAAGAGACATTATCGCCGAGTTTCACCTCACTAGTATATTGAACCATTCCATTCACGCGACAATTCGACTCAATTGTTATGCTCTCGCCATAGATGTTTTCTGCCTGTGCACCATTTCTTAAGATGACACGTTTTCCAAAAATATCTTCCACACGTGCTTCTTTACCAATATCTACTTCATCAGCCTTGATTAACCCGTGTACTTCGCCTCTTTTTCCAATTTCTACAAAATGTCCAATTGTACCCTCCACAGTATTTATTGACCCGCCAACTTCAACACTATCTGCTGCGATGGCTTTTTTTGCACGTAATACCCCCCCAACGTCAATATTTTCTGCTGAAATCTTGTCGCCTATTTCCACTTTGCCTCCAACATCTAATGTTCCCGAGAGCTTAAGAGAACCGTCCACTGCCAGTTTGCCTCCCACATCAATTTCTTCCCCTTCTCCAGAACCCTTTATTTCCACTTTGCCTCCCACGTCTATGGTCTCAAAAGTTAAGTCACCTTCTACTTTAAATGAGCCTCCCACATCTATTTTACACCCATTGCTTTTGTTGGCTAATAGAACCATTCCGCCAACATCTATGCTTTCAAACTCTAGTTGGCCAGTTGATTCGAAGCTTCCACCAACATCTATCCTGTTGATTCTGCCTCCATTGACTTTAGCTGCACCGCCCACATCAAGTGTTTTAATTTCTACTTTTGACTCTGTTGAAAGGCTTCCGCCAACATCAATTTTGCTAACATTCACTGCGCCCTTAGCTTTGAAGCTTCCTCCCACATCTATTTCTTCAGCCTTTACTATACCATCTACTTTTAGGGTTCCTCCCACATCTATTTCCTCTGAGACTAAATCCTTGCTAACAAACAACGTCTCATCTACATCTGCACGCTTTGCCATCATTGTCCCATAAACTTCGAGATGACCATCGTCAATTTCAACTCTATTTTTTACCGATAAGTCTCCGTGAACTGTCAAATTGCCTTCTGCCTCCAAATTTTCAGCCGATAGGTCGCATTCTAAAACGTTGTTTCCTTCACAGTAAGCAGTACCCGCCACTATCAGTTTAGGTGGAGTTCCCGTTCCCTTCACAGTTGAGTTTCTACCTATAATGAGATCTCCATTTACAACTTCTAATGTCACTGTACTTCTGGATGGAACAGCTATTTTATTATTCATTTCTTTAAACTCCATTGCACATTATTTTTTTATGATGCCTTAAAAAAGGGACTCACGTTTAGTTACTACTTTTGCGATGTTAAATTGTCATTCTTATGAATTGGAATGCTAATGCTTTGGCTTTTTCTAGTTCTGTACGAGCAAGCATTGTTTCGTAATCTCTAAATAGATCTGTTCCGACATAGGCCAAGTTGCCATATGTGCTTTCAGCATGAGTATTCCTCATGAATCCAAACAGTTTGGTTTTTTGTTTCCAATTTAATACATTTATGAGTTGATTCAACATTTCTTTTCACCTCATATTTTAACTTAAATGGAAGTAACGTTTAGCATCCCTTAAAAGCCGACGCACATTATGAAAGCACGTTATGTAGTTTCAACTTGTTACTGTACTTCATTCTTCTAATGCAGCAAAAAATTTCCGCATCCGCTTAAATGTTTCTAGGTATTCTAAACCCCATTTTGTTGCACCATATTTCACTGAATCGTTAACTTTTATTTCTCTGATAAAACCATGAGAAACCAGAAAACTTAACACTTTCTTTGTTCGATCTACCGGCATATTAGCTCCATAAGACACTCTCGTTAGTGAGCACACCCCTTTTCTGGCGACTATTCCAATTATGTCTGCGTAAATGTCGTATTTTGTTCTTCTCCGTTCTTCCTGCAATTGCTTTTTTCTCCAGATTCCACTATTATTAAATGCTCCATGCTTAATCTTAATTGTGGTGAAGGGCTATGCATCCGTCCACGTTTAAAGGCAAACAGTATCACATAGCATGTGCAAAAGGTGACTTGGCCGAATACTTGCTTGTGCCAGGTGACCCAGACCGTGTGCCTAAAATCGCAAGTTTTTGGGATTCAGCCCGAGAAATTTCTTGTCAGCGTGAATTTCGCAGTTTTACAGGCAAATACAAGGATGTTGCGGTATCTGCTGTTTCAAGCGGCATTGGCCCTGCGTGCATGGCTATTGTTGTTAATGAAGCTGCTTGCATAGGTGTAAAAACTTTTATTCGTGTTGGCAGCACGGGCGCAATACAAGATAACATTGAGTGTGGAGA
This sequence comes from uncultured Candidatus Bathyarchaeia archaeon, assembly GCA_964489195.1. Lineage (GTDB taxonomy): Archaea > Thermoproteota > Bathyarchaeia > Bathyarchaeales > Bathycorpusculaceae > CAZAXN01. The sequence continues at coordinate 19,841 of CAZAXN010000003.1, read as the reverse complement.
TTTAATAATATCTTCGGCTGCAGTGCGTCTTGACTGTGCAAGCAACTGCTACGTTATACCTGAATATCCAGCTGCATCTAACTATGAAGTTTTGCTGGCATTGATTGAAGCTGCGGAAAGTCTTGGCATTAGTAATTACCATGTGGGTGTAACAGCAACTACAGCAGACTTTTATGCTGGTCAAAACCGTCTGACCAAGGGTTACCTGCTTAACACTGAAGATTTAGTGCCTGTGCTGCAGAAGGCAAATGTTCTAAACTTTGAAATGGAGACGGCGACCCTTTTCACTCTTGCAAGCCTCTATGGTTTAAGGGCAGGATCCATATGCGCTGTTTACGCTAACAGATGCAGAAACGAGTTTAGAGAAGGAGCTGGCGAAGAGAATGCTATAAAAGTTGCTAATGAAGCTGTGCGGATACTTGACAGTTGGGACAGGCAAAAGAAAAAGGCGAATAGGCATTGGTTTTTTCCATCATTATTGCGAACGCAGAGATAAAGCTAAAAGTTGCAAATTAAACACTTCTCAATTGTGCCGGGGTGGCAGAGTGGTTAATGCGCTGGCCTCGAGATCAGTACACTAAAGAGGGCTTAGCACTAAAAGACAAGTAAGCCAGTGGGCCTTCGGGCTCGCAAGGGGTCGAATCCCTTCCCCGGCGCCACCTAAAATTAACCAAATATTCCTGTTTTTAGCGTTTTTGCCTAATTAATCGCAATTAATCGAGTTTTCGTTTTTAGTGTCCTTTTAATTTCGGAAGGACGTTTAAATTCTCATGTTAGCTCATATTCTTCATGTTCAGTCGCCTCAGATACACCTGCGGGTTTGAGAAAGTCGGGTACTGCAAGCAAGCTAGAAAGGGATGCAAAGTTCAAAACGGCCCTCAACCAAAAAATAAGAATAAAAACTATTTACACCATTTTCGGAACACACATGTGCACCACTTCGTTCCTCATTATTAGACTCCTCTTGCCATAGTCAACCTGCTCAAACAGGGCGCAGGCAAATAGCTTGCTGCAATGCCTAAACCATGGATGATTCGTCCACAAACTAAAAAAAGGCATTTCGAATATGTTTGCCTTGAGTGGAAAACGTGCCTCCTCAGTTGCTTGTCCTCCTAGTATTCATGATGGAACTTATCAGTTCCTTAATCAGTATTCTTGTTGGATACCAAGCTTCTAAGGGCTACAAAGCCTCTTCTGCGAAAGGGTTTCTCTTTTTATACTGGGGGTTCATAATTCTGGGTGTTGGACTTTTTCTGAGGGCAATAACAGCAACATTTTTTGTCTTCGTCATTCGAACCACAGAACCCATTCCAAGCTCTCTTGAAGGCTTATCAAATTTTGCTGGAATTATCTTCACAGTAACGCAGCTCGTCGCATATAGCCTCTTCATAACAACTTATGTTATCCAAGCTGGGTCTTTTGGTCGGCAAGATCTTGTTGTAGGAGGTGCGATGGCAACGGCAGTTTTTCCAGTTGCCCGTCTCTTTTACATTCCAACTCTGGAATTGTTAGCTATAACCATGCTCGGTTTTGTAGCAGTGAGTTCACTAATGAATTGGTTGCATCATAGAAACTCAAACTCAGCATTGGTATTCTTAGGTTTCGGCTTCATGTTCTTCAGCCACCTTCTGTTTCTGTTCATGATTTTTGATGAGTTGCTCTTGTTCTTCGGGCAGATAATGCAACTAATCGGTTTCATAAGCCTGCTGATAATGCTAGCTAAGGTGAACAAAACCCGTGCCTAAAGAACACAAAGAGTACCGCTCAAAAACCAGGATATACGCTGACATTCTCAACTCGCTTCTTGAGCATGGGGGAAGTTCTGGACCTACACGCCTTCTACTTGGAGCAAATCTTTCACATGAGAGGCTGATGAAACATCTTGCGCAGCTCATCGATTTAGGTCTGGTATCCGAGGAAACAGACGACAACGAAAGAGTGTTTAAGTTAACCAACAAAGGCAGAACTTTCATCCTCGAGTTTGTTAAAGTTGAAAAATGCGCTGAAGCCTTTGGCATAACTATCTGAGCATGGATGAATCGTCCATACGAATCATGCACTACATCTTTAAATAAAAAAGATAAAGGCTTTCTTGAGGAAACAAAAATGGCAAACACGACATCTCGAAAAAAGGCGATTCTGGCTTCAGGCATTATCACGGTAGTAGTTGCATTAGCAGCATTAGTTGCCTACCCAGCATTCGTTGGCAACGCACAAGCAGAATACGTGTATGCACTTGACAAGGAAAACTGGGAAATAACCGAAGAGATTTCAGTGGCTGCAGACCCGTCAGTTGCGACTATTCACACGGTAACGATTGATGTTAAGGGCTATGCTTTCCAAAGAATCGATGAAGAAACATTGAAGCAGTTTAAAGCGGAGACGCATCTGACTGTAACGATTGGACCAAAAGAAGACGACACGCCATGTGTTGACGTTACAGGTTCGGTGAAGGTCAACGAAGCAGTCTATACTATACAAAGCGGAACAGCGGTGTTAGGAACCAAGAGATGCATTTTGTATATTCACTGTGAAGGAGTAGACGAACAAGGCAACAAAATAACTCTAAAGTTTGGCTCAGTCTACTTCTGGTGGGGCAGAAAAGCTTACGCGCTGCGAAGCAAAGCATTGCTACAGACAGCTGACAAACCAATGTTGTTGCTGCAGAGAGGCGTTGCAAGAATAGCTTAAAAAAGTTTGAAAAAAACATCGCGACCTCAACCCTCCATTTTTTTCCGAAATAACCGAACAGTAAGAATCTGTCTTTACCATTGATTGACGTGAACGATTCATGCATTACTTTTATTAGACCCCCAGATAAGAACGGCTGACAAAGAGAGTAGCGGAGAATCAAGATGGTCAGAAATAGAGAAGAAATCCGCAGAAGGATCATGGAAGTGGTGGAGAAGTTCCGGGAAAAAGGTGCTCTTAGCCCTGAGAAAGCCCTGACTGCACAAGAGCTTGGACTGCCGCAGTGGTTTGAACAAGCCATGCATCGAAGACTTGGTCGACTGAGAATTTTTGTTGAAGTTAATGGCAAATATTATCTTGATGAAGAACGATTCAGGCAAGTCCAGGAGTTTCTTCGGAAGAGGGACGGAACGCATAGTTGGTCCCGTTATACTGGGATATTGCTTATGCTGCCCATCGGCCTCATTGTATCCCTCGCACTCTTTTACGTTCTAGTCTTCAGCGGAATCAGCTTCTTTCCCGGAGAATTTCTTATAATTCTGACAATTGTCATGATAATTGTGGCTGTAGTCAGAATTCTATTCTGGAGATCGAGGAGGAGATATTGGCGTGGGCGATGGTGAAGAAACGCACACTAGCTTGTCAATCCTTCTAGAATCTCAAGTGAGTAGGCAGATATTGTAGGAGATTTTGTTTGGAGTTTGCGATTGAGACCAATGGGCTCACAAAGAGTTTCGGCGCTATAAAAGCAGTTGACAACCTGAATCTCTGTGTGAGTTCTAATTCAATTCATGGTTTTCTTGGACCTAACGGGGCTGGCAAGTCTACGACCATCAAGATCTTGGTCGGGCTCTTGCGAGCTGACAGCGGAAGAGCCAAAATTCTTGGAGCAGATGTCAAAGGAGATGACCCTCGTACAAGACAGAAGGTGGGATACCTACCCGAGCTGCCCAAGTTTCCTAAGCATCTGACGGGTCAGGAACTCTTGGAAATCTACGGTCAGATGTATGGGATGAGCAGGTCTCAATTGAAGACAGTCGTTCCTAAACTTCTGGAAACGGTGGGTTTGACAGGAAGGGGCAAGAGTCGGATCGGCAGTTATAGCAAGGGCATGCAGCAGAGGCTCGGCATAGCCCAAGCTCTTTTGAGTGATCCTGAGCTGCTCATTCTTGATGAACCATCCATTGGCTTGGATCCGGTTGGGATGGTTGAGGTCAGAGATCTGATAAAATCGATTGCAAGCCATGGGAGGACAATATTGCTTTCTTCTCATATGTTGTATGAAGTAGAGCAGATATGCACTCACGTCACAATAATTAATCATGGAGTCTCTCTGGCATCTGGACCTATTGAAGAAGTCACGAAGCACCTGTCTGGCAAGACAAGCATAGAAATGGAGATCGTCAATATGAAAGACTCAATTGAGGAGGCAATTCGAAGAATGCCCTTTGTCTCAAGCCTGACTAGAAGGGGTCGGCATCTGAGTATTCAGCTTCAAACAAAGGACGATGTGAGGACACAGATTTCCCAATTGATTACGTCAAACGGTGGCATTATCGTTCACATGGCTCAGCACGGTAATGACCTCGAGAGCGTGTTTCTGCAGCTTGTATCCAGATCGGAGGAACAAACAAAGTGACCAAAGAGAAGCCGTTGGGAAAGGATTCGATTTTCTACCGTTTCATGGCTATTGTCAGATATGAGATACTCTGGCACATTAGAAAGAAAAAAGTGTTGGGACTTCTGATATTGGTTTTCAGCCTAGCCACACTATCCTTCGTCCTGCCTGTTGTTTTGGGTAACATTTACAACCGACCTGTCAATGCTGATCCGGATCATGTGATCAATTCGGGAGCATTTTTGGGTGAACTCGGGTTCTTTCTCTTAGCCATAGTCACTGCAATGAACAGCATATCCGGCGAGTTTGAGAGTGGCACAATAGTGCCACTGTTGACTAAACCCATCTCGCGAACCGTAGTGTTCTTGGGCAAACTCTTCGCAACATTTCTCATACTGTTGTTGACCTACTCCTTCTACTTCCTATACATGGCGGTTGGAGGTTCTATTGTTTATGGACCTCAAAACAACTTGCAACTTATGCCGCTGGTTCTATTGGGCAGCTTAATCAGTACTTTCGTTTGGGTTTCGATTGTGTTGGCGATCGGCTCGTTGTCAAGAAGCTCTTTGACTGCAGCTCTGGGAGCGTTCGGCGTCTGGCTTGGATTGTCACTTGGAATTGGCATATTCTCTGCTGTGTCAGGAGAAACTTGGATACTACATTATGTCCCAGGTGGAGGAGCAAGAGGCTTCATGAAAACTGGCGAAGGAGCGCCCAATTCTGGCCCAATAGTCCAAACGGGAACCGGCAGCATCGGCGACAACTTGGTGAAGCTTTTCCTTAATCCTGCAGCGGAAGTGAACTTCTTTACCGCCCAAACACCACTCTATACAGAAAGCCTAGCGCTCATTTTGACCAGATCACTCATCGTGGCAGGGGTCTACATTTCGATCTTTTTGTTTGTAGCTTGGTTTGCCTTGAGAAGAGCCCAAATAGCAGATTAGCCTCTTCATATCGCGTGCGCCAGCTTGAAGAAATCGAAGAAGACAATCCTTTCTAGGATACTTGAAAATAGATGAATTATGCATCGGTTTTATAAGCAAAATCTCTACCTTTGAAAACATCTAGTGTCTTGGATGATGATTTCATGTTTAGGCGACGAGATGAAATTCATGGACGTTTTCTAAAGTTTGAAAATCTTCTTTTTAGTAGTGGTTTTTGAGAAAAATAGAAAAAAAGGGGATTTTGCGGGTGATTTCACCACGGATTTCGGAGTGCAAATCCCATCCCCGCACTGAGCCTCTTTTCACAAAAAAGCCATCTTTTGCAGTTTTTAAGAAGATGGTTGAACTTGGAAGTTTCAGTGGCATCCTTCAGCCGATTTTTCAGCTAGGAAAATTCCTAGCCCATTTTCATAGGTGTATTTTATGTTTGTGAATTTTGCTTCTTTCAGAAGTTTCATCCACTTGTCCTTGGACTGAAGTGACCAGAAGGCAAAGGGAGTGAAGGTGAAAAAACCTCGTAGATTTCGCAACGGTTCTAACATGAGAAATTTGCCTCTAAGCTGTAACACTCTGTGGATTTCTACAAGTGCTTTTAATTTATCTGCTTCACTATGTAGATTGTTTAGCACACTTTGAGCTGTTACAATGCCAAAAGAATTGCCAGCGAAGGGAATGTTTAACACGTCTCCATATTTGAATTCAACTTTGTCTATTACTCCTCAATTCTTGCATTTTCGTAGGCTCGTTCTGGCGAATTTCCCATGATCTCCGTTTTGTTCCAGATATCAATGCCAATTACTTTTCCATTCTCCAGAACTTTCGCAATGCCTATAGTCATTTTTCCCAGTCCACAGCGAACGTCTAACACCCTTTCATTCCCTTTCATCCCCTTTCATCTCTATTATTTTGGGCAGTGCCAAAATTCCGAGAATTTAAACCGAGATGTAAACTTGTTCCCCAGCGCTCTTTTACTAGTTAGAGCTATTTTCTAGGCTGTTCTGGGGAAAAAGTCTAATTTGGTGTAAATTATCTTAGTGTAGTCTTTTCACCTGTCACGAGGTAGATCACCGATTCGCAGATATATGTTGCATGATCAGCTATTCGTTCAAGATACCTTACTACGAGTACACTGGAGATCGTGCACTTGCTTGTTGCTGGTGCTGTTTCGATCAATCTGTCAAGATATTCAAAATACATTTTGTCTACTTCTTCTTCCATTTTGGCGATGTTTTTGGCAAGTTGTGTATTATGGCTTCTGAGTGCGTCAATGCTTGTTCGAACCATATTCAAGACTTTTTCGCTCATCTTTTCAATATATTTGGTTATCCATTCTTCACATTCTTTCAGCCCGCCAAGCTGTTCATTGATGTAGGATATATCGAGGGCATATCTGCTGTATCGAGCAAAATCGTAGGCTATTTTCATGTATGATTTTATGGTTCTGAGATCAGATGCTACTGGTTGAAACCGTGCAATTAGTTCAAAGGTTTTGTCCTCAGCCTGGTCTGACATGGAGATGAGCGCATCTGACATTTCATGAACTTGAGAGTATGCACTTGTACCGTTTAGGTAGCCTTTTATCGATAAGGAAACCGTTTCATACGTGAGTTCTCCCATTCTGCAAAGCATTACTGAAAGTTCCTCCAAACCAACGTCTATTATTCTGCTCATCGTTTTTCTCACCTAACCGAATTCTCCCGTTATATACTTCTCCGTCAATTCACTTTTCGGGTTTTCAAAAATATCCTTGGTTGATCCATATTCTACAAGCTTCCCTAGATAGAGAAAGGCAGTAAAATCTGAAACCCTTGCAGCTTGCTGCATGTTGTGGGTGACGATTACCACTGTATAGTCCTCAGCCAAGATTCGTATAAGTTGCTCTATTTTCGCTGCAGCTGTAGGGTCGAGAGCTGACGTTGGCTCGTCCATTAAAATCACTTCTGGCTCAATTGCCAACGCTCTAGCAATGCACAGCCTTTGTTGTTGTCCTCCAGAAAGGCTTGCACCTGATTTTCCTAATTCCAATTTAACTTCATCCCACAGGTGAGCAGATCTTAGACTCTTCTCAACTATCTCATCTAACCTTTTTTTATCAGTAACACCATTAAGCTTTAACCCCGCTGCAGTATTATCATAGATTGACATCATTGGAAATGGATTTGGTTTCTGGAAAACCATGCCTATTCTCCTTCTAACAGTAACCGGGTCAACGTTTTCGCCGTAGACATCTTCTCCATCTAGCAAAACTTTTCCAGTGGCCTTCGTTTTTGGCGTCATCTCATGCGTTCTGTTAAGGCATCTTATAAGCGTAGTTTTGCCACACCCCGAAGGACCTATTATGGCGGTTACTACGTTTTCCTTTATTTTCATTGTGATATCTTGCAAAACCTGTTTGCTTCCGAACCACGCATTTAGATTTTGAATTTCAATTTTGTAGCTCATGCGTAAGCCTATCCGTATTTTTCTCTAGTAACGTATCTCACAATTATGTTGATAGTGAGTATGATGAAAATAAGGATCAGAGATGCACCCCATGCTCGAGGTAAATCGACAACTCTGAAGGGTGACTGGGAAAAATTGAATATCGCCAAGGGCAGTGCAGCGGTGGGTTGGGTAAACCCGCTGAACCAGAATCTGCTGCCAAGTATTGTTAGGAGTAAAGGAGCGGTCTCGCCAGATATTCTTGCGACTGCAAGGAGAATACCTGTGGCAATGCCCTTTTTTGCGCTGCTTAGAACTACTGTCAGAGTTGTTTTCCATTGCGGCACGCCAAGTGCGATTGCGGCCTCTCTAATAGTTATAGGCACGAGCTTTATTGCCTCTTCTGTAGTCCTTGTTACTATTGGAATCATCATAATCGCTAATGCTATGGCGCCTGCGATGACAGACCAGCCTATTACAACAACTATCAATGTCCAACCAAAGATTCCTAGTACTATCGAGGGCACGTTTGTCAGAACGTCGTTTAGAAACCTCGCTACCGAAGCAAGTCGGGATTGTCGAAATTCTGCCAAGTATATTCCTGAGAAAACACCGATTGGAATTCCCATAATTGACGCCAATGCCACTACAATTAATGTTCCTTGGATGGCTGGGCCTATTCCTCCGCCAGGCTGACCCAATGGGGGGATCTCCTCAAAGAGAAGGCTGAAACTTATTGCTGACAATCCTCTGCCCACTGTTTCAATGAGGATACTGGCAAGTGGGATCAACCCAATGATAAGAGCTGCATAAGCTAGCGATATCATCATTCGGTTTTCTAATTTTCTGAAGCTGTAACTTCTCAACTCAAAACATCTCCACTCCCTTAATTTTCCGTGTTGAACGCCAAATTATCAGCCTCGCTGAGGCATTGACCACTATTGCAAGAGCAAAGAGTATTAACCCAACTTCCATCAATGCAGAAATGTAGACTGGAGGAGAACTGGCTTCAGTGAACTCGTTTGCCACAATCGAAGCCAATGTGGAACCAGGTTCAAAAAGAGACGTAAACATATTAAACGAGTTTCCAATGACCATCGTGATAGCCATTGTTTCTCCAACTGCTCTACCTAATCCAAGCATTATCGCTCCTAACACACCAGAGCGTCCATAACTCATGACAATTCTTGCCTTTTCCCATCTAGTAGCTCCTAATGCAATTATTGCCTCTCTTTGACTGTTCGGAACAGCGGCAAAAACATCTCTTGATATGGCAGAAACTGTTGGAATAATCATTATCGCAAGGACAATGCCTCCAGTTAATACTGACGAACCACGTATTGTACCTTGGAAGAATGGCAGAAAACCCAGCACCGCTTGCAGATGAGGATAGATATTATTTTGAAGAAATGGAATCAGGATGAGTATTCCCCATAAACCATATATTACGCTTGGTATTGCTGCAAGTAATTCTACAAAAAAAGAAATCACATAGTTAAAATTCTTTGGCGCAAACTCGGAAAGGGCTAGAGCTATGCCAAGGCTAATTGGGACGCCTAATAACAAGGCGATTGCTGAAGTAATCAAAGTGCCCCAGATAAGTGGTAATGCGCCAAAAATAGGTGGAATGTTTGGGTTTGAAGGAAATGGCCGCCATGTTGTTCCCCATAGGAAGTTCATGCCATAGGTTTGAATTGACAGCCATGAACCTTGAGTTATTTTGAAGATTATTAATCCAAGAATTATGAAAATGTTACATGCAATCAACGCAACGATTATTCTGAAAACTGAATCCCCTGAAAACTTCTTTTTAGGATTAGTCTTGAGTTTTGAAAGAAAATTTTGGGATTTCTCGTGTTGACTCATTGTCTTCTCTCTATGCCCAATCGTTAACTTGTTGACCGTTGAAAGTTATCATTCGTAGTGTAGCTTCATTATGCGTTACAACTGCTTGAGGCAAAGGAACATATGAAAGTCCAGAAGCATAGTGTTGCCCGTCATGAACTGCCCACCATAAGAACCAAGTCAAAGCCTTAGCTTTTTCCAACGTCATTCCAGACTTAACATTGAGTTCTTTATAGACCAATATGTAGGAAAAACTGGCGATCGGGTACGCGTTGTCAGCTCCTTCTACATTGTGAAGGTTGAAATAGCTTCCTACTGATGCCCAACTTGTGTCTCCTGGCGGGAGAATCAACGATACAGCGGATGCTGCAGTAGCTAGTGTTTCTAATTTGGGTTCAACGAATTTGCCCGCTGCGTTCTGCACTTTTCCGTAAGAAATGTTGCTCTCCAGAGCATAGGAAAGCTCTACATAGCCTATTGAATTCGGGTTTTGCTGTACTGCGGCTGCTACGCCTGGATTACCTTTTCCGCCGATAGTTTGTGAAGGCCAGTCGATTACGTTGGCTGCTCCATACGTGGCTTTCCATGTTGCGCTCTCGTCTGAAAGGAAGCTTGTGAAGACTTTGGTTGTCCCGCTAGAGTCTGATCTATGGCAAACAATTATTTCGGCATCTGGTAATGTTACACCAGGGTTAATATTTGTTATTCTTGGGTCACTCCATCTAGTGATATTCAAGCTAAATATGTCTGCGAGCACTTGTCCCGAAAAGTTTAGCCCTTTTGATATTCCTTGGATGTTGTAGATGGGCACTACCCCTCCAATTGTAATGGGAATATGTAATGTTCCTGGCGCTGCGGAAAACTCTGAATCTTTCATCGGTGGATCACTTGCGCCAAAGTCAATGGTTTTGTTGGTGAATTGCTTCACTCCGCCTCCACTGCCTATTCCTTCATAGTTGATTTGTACTCCTGTCATATCTTTGAATTCCTCGCTCCATTTTTGGATTAGTGGAGCTGGAAACGTCGCTCCTGCGCCGCTCAATCTAATTGGCTGGTTAGTTAAATACATGCCATAGAATGCGAAGCCTGCTGTAACTGCAATGAGTATTAATGCTTCTGTAATTGCAATTATTTTATAGTTCACTTTTTATACATCTCCTTTTCATGTTTTCTTTTAAGTTAAAAGTTGACAGTAGCTATATATGTTATCCCAATAATATATTGAGTCTATATAGTGAAAACATTTATCAGTAGAGTTGTGATGCTAATATATAGGCAAGTGAAATGGAAAACCTTTCTAAAACAAGAAATGAAGAAACCAGAAAATTGCAGGTAACTGGAGGATCGACTTACATAATTTCGCTACCAAAGGAATGGGTGATTCGCAATCAGCTACGAAAAGGGAACTCTTTAATTCTCCGAGAAGAAGATGGCTCGTTATTATTGACGCCTTCTGGTGCAGTAAAACAAGAAAAGAAAGAAAAGGCAATCATTAAAATATCCAAAAAAGATTATTCAGACGCAATAATAAGAAAGGTAGTTTCCGCTTACTTGGTTGGATATAACTTGATACATGTGAGAGCACAAAGCCAAGAACAGTTTTCTTCGCTACAACGGAATGCTTTGAAAGATTTTGCTAGGCGTTACTTGGTTGGCACTGAAATTGTAACAGACACGCCTAATGAGTTAACCTTGCAGATTCTGCTAAGTTATCCTGAACTTACTGTTGAAAGCGCATTGAGAAGGATGTCTATCATAACCTCCTCTATGCATAGAGACTCAATGACAGCTCTTAGAGAGATAGACCATCAATTGGCTAAAGCTGTGATCGACACAGACACTGAGGTAGATAGATTCAACCTTTACATAATACGCCAACTCAAGCTAGCCATTGCTAATCCACGAATCATCACGGAAATCGGACTATCTAGTGCGAGAGACTGTCTTGGCTATAGGCTCATAACCAAGTCTGTGGAGAGAACAGCCGACCACGCAGTAAACATTGCGAAGAATGTTTTGCTATTGAATAAACGCGTAGATGATGAGGCTCTTAAAAAAATCGAGGCTATGAGCACCTTAGCTATTTCTGCGTTTGAAAACGCAATAGATTCCCTGTTCAAACATGATTTCAATCTAGCTGAGGGCGTCATTGAAAGGACAAAAGAAATTGCCAAATTAGAAAAAGAAGCTGTTCTTTCTTCTCAGAAAATCGGAATCCAAGAAATCGCCAGTTTACGATTGCTTATTGAAAGTGTAAGAAGAACAGGAGAGTACGCTAGTGATATCGCAGAAATTGTGCTCAATCTGAATGTAGAGTCTGTGCTAGACTAACACAAAGAAAAGAACATATTTGGCTTACAGTAGGCGGGTCTACCACTGGTGCACGGACATATACGCGTATTAATAGTCAAGATTAGAACTCTCACCAAACATAAATAAGACATCCTTTTACTGGTAAATTGGTGCTGAAATCCTGTCTCCGATGTCTTTCCACCAGTTAGTGCTCATTTTTAGGTTACTTCGAACAAAGAAGCTTGTTTTATAATGAAATGTTCGAACCTCAATGAAACAGAATCAATCATTAGTCTAGAATGAATAGTCTTCTTGTGAAGCTTATGTCATATCTTCTCCAGTCCCTGTACACTAGTAACCTTTAGGGAGAAACGTTTAAGTGTTTTGTAAACAGTATTGTTTACGGTGATATCTTGACTCAAGTTCAGCTTAGATTACCTGAAAAGATGCTTGAAGAGATAGACAAGTGGGTAGCAGAGGGCAGGTTCAAAAGCCGAAGCGACGCCATAAAAACAATACTGGCATTCTATGAGGAACGTGAAAAGACACGTGAATTCTTCAAAATGCTTACAAAACGCAGTGAAGAAGCAAAGGAATATCCCAAATCCCTCATTCCACTTGAGGAGTTTTAGTGGGTTTCACTGTACTCTTGCATCCAAAAGCAACTAAAGAACTGGAAAAAATCGAGAATACAACAAGAACAAGAATAGTAGAAAGGTTAAGGGATTTGAAGGATGGTCCTGAAAGAGTTGGAAAAGCTCTGAAATATTCAAACTTCTGGAGCCTTAGAGTGGGAGATTATCGTGTAATCTACGAAATTGACAGGACGAGAAAGCAGGTCATCATCCTTTTCGTTGGGCATAGAAAGCAGGTCTATGACGATTTCTCTAAACTGTTTTAGGGTTCAAGCTTTGTAGCCACTTTCTTGTGAAAAGTCTTTAATCATTACTTTTAGCAGCTTTTGGTTGCTTGACATGAGTTAGTTAGTGGCTTAGAATCGCCTTAAGCACTGTAAAATGTAGACGACCATTTACTGGTAAACAAGTGCCGTGAATCATCCTTTCATGACGCTTATTTGCTATTTAGTATTATGGAATGTATTTTTCTAAAACTTGGAAACATGCAAAATGGTTTTACTGGGGGTGTTATCTGTTTATTGTTGCCAACATTTTCATCGATTTTGTTTTTCCTCGAGTTTTCGCAATCTTTATTCTTGCGTGGCTTAGGATGTTTTTTGCTGCTTTTTTTGCGTCGATCCGTGTTTGGTATTCTCCTTGCAATTCAATCCATGGCAAACTATCATCAATTTTTATCCATACTGTGTACAAGCTTTTCACATCACTTTAGTAGGGGAAAATTAGTCTGCGTGATTAAAACTGTTATGAACTTTGAATATGAATTTTTATGTAATAGTTGATGCCTTCTGGTTGTAAAGGAGAAATTACCTGGAGAATACATGATTTGCGAAAGAATTGTTCAATGTATGCTTAAGAACATAATTGTTAAGCCCATCTATTATACACGCTCTTTTTTAATCTTCAAGAGTTTTTCTGAAGCGTGGGCAGAGGAAAAAAATACTTGCCGCAACTTTGCAAAAGAGGTCTCCACACGTCACTAGTGCGTCTACTCCTCCTCAACTGAAGACTTCTACTACTGAAACATGGACGGCTATAGCTATGGTTTCTTAGTTGAGTTGAGAATAAGGGATGTTTATAACCAAATCGGTCTTCTTTGAAAAAGGAAATATACACCATTGAGGTGAAGATTAAGAAACTATTTTTACCGCATTTTTTAAAATTGTTGGATTACAAATATAATTTCGTTAGATGTAAGGAAAAATTGTGAAAAAGAATTTTGAATTCTTTAACTTTTCTTTTTCCGTTCTGTTTTCTTTTCTTCCTCAGTTTCTGCAGCTGCTTCTTCTGCTGGTTTTTCTTCTGTGGTCTCTTCAATTTTTCCCGTGATTTCTTCTATTGGTTTTGGAGGCGGTGTCGTTGCCATGGTCCATCCTATCCATGCACCAATAGCCATTATTGCGATGAATGCTAAGAATACAGGAATTACAATTAGCCAAAATCCTATAGTCCATGAAGGTTGAGTATCTGTTCCAAATGGATATCCCCACCAAAATAGCCCTAGCGTGTAAAGTATTCCCACTATTAAGCAGACTGCAAATATTATTCCACCGATGACTTGATCTTTACTTGCCATTTTATATATCACCACGTGTAAGTCATGTTTCTCTTTTTAACTTTAAAAAGTTTACCATGCTTTATAATTAGTAGCTATGTTGTTCCCATTTCCCATGCTGCCAAATACTTCTTTTGCTCCTCTGTCAATTCATCTATTTCTATTTTCATTGCATCAAGTTTCAGTTTAGCTATAGCTTCATCTATTTCTTTTGGCACCATGTAAACTTTCGGCTGCATTTTTCCTTTCTTACTTATGTATTCGACACAAAGGGCTTGATTTGCAAATGACATGTCCATAACTTCAGCTGGATGCCCTTCTGCGGATGCCAAATTTACAAGTCTTCCATCTGCCAGCAAGTATATTTTTCTTCCATCTTTAAGTTCATATTCATCTAAGTTAGGTCTAATGTTTCTTTTTGCAGTTGCAAGCTCTTCTAAATCCTTTATGCTTATCTCCACATTGAAGTGTCCACTGTTTGCCAATATTGCACCATCCTTCATTTTTTGCATGTGTTCCTTTCTTATGACGCTTATGTCACCTGTTGTTGTCACGAATATATCGCCTACAACTGCAGCGTCCGCCATTGGCATTACGCAGAACCCATTCATTGCAGCTTCGAGTGCTCTTAGTGGGTTTACTTCTGTTATTATCACTTTTGCTCCCATGCCTTGTGCTCTCATTGCTAATCCTCTCCCGCACCATCCGTAACCACAAACTACAAAATTTTTGCCCGCGAGAAGAATGTTTGTTGTTCTTAGGATACCGTCTATTGTACTTTGTCCTGTTCCATATCGGTTATCAAACAAATATTTTGTGTAAGCATCATTAACGGCTATTATTGCATACTTTAAGGCACCAGTTTTTTCCATTGCGCGTAGTCTTAAGACGCCTGTTGTTGTTTCTTCTGTCCCGCCCATAATGTGTGATAATGCCTCTGTCCTTTTGCTGTGGATTGCTCCGACAAGGTCTGCGCCATCATCAAGCGTTATAACAGGTTTATGATCAATCACTCGTTCAACACACCAGTAATATTCTTCTGTTGTTTGTCCTCTCCATGCAAACACATGAACTCCTTTTTCTGCTAGGGCTGCTGCCACTTCGTCTTGAGTTGAAAGTGGATTAGAACCACATAATGCAACTTTGGCTCCGCCAGCTAGAAAGGTGCCAATCAGCACAGCTGTTTCTTTTGTTACATGTAAACATGCACCTAAAGTTAAATCTTTTAATGGTTTTTCTTTATTGAATCTTTTTCTGATTTGACTTAGCACTGGCATGTGTTCTGAAGCCCATTCTACTTGTAAATCACCCTTAGAAGCCAGCGAGACATCTTTCACTTTAGAATTTTCCATTTACGCGTTTCTCCTTCATTTATGCTCATTAATCTAACTATTTAACATTGATGTCTAACTTGCTGAGAAGATTGCTTTTTACTTTTTCCACTTCTCGCATAACTTTTTCAATGTTCAATGACATTATTTTCCTATTTTCCATGATTGTTTTTCCGTTTATTATAACAGTTTCTACATCTGTTGCTTTTGCGGCATAAACCAAATGGCTTACTTCATTGTATAGGGGACAAAGATGCGGCTTCTTTGGGTTGATAATAGTCAAATCTGCCTTTTTCCCAACATCTATCGAACCTATTTCCTTATCCCATAACAGAGCTTTTGCACCTTCTATAGTTGCCATTTCCAAAATCTTTTCCGCAGGCATCAAAGTTGGATTTTTGTTTATACCCTTATGAAGGATTGCTACAATTTTCATAGTTTCAAACATGTCTGCGCTGTTGTTTGAACTGGGGCTGTCTGTTCCCAGCGAAACCACTATACCTTTTTTTAGCATTTGTGCAACAGGACTTATTCCCGAGGCGAGTTTAAGGTTTGAAACTGGATTGTGCGAAACTTTCACGTTTCGTTTTTTAATTATCTCTATATCTTCATCTGTTAATGCTACGCAATGTGCAGCAATTACCTGTTCATCTAAAACTCCTAAAGAATCAAGATAAGCCATTACGCCACATTTGAGTTTTATTTTGAATGCTTTCTGAATCTTTTGTGGTTCGTCATCAGTTTCAGCTATATGGATATGCCAAATTATTGGAACCTCTTTAGAACCATGTTTCTCGTTAAGTTCATTTCTTGTTTCTTTCAGCTCTTTCAAGTATTCTGGGTCAACTGTATAAGGCGCATGTGGGTCCACACTGGCACGAATAGTTCCATTGGCTTTGTTGTGCCAGTTTTTAACTAAATTCCACAATGCTTCTTTGTCCTCTTTTTTTCTCCAAGAAAAACAAACATGACCAATTACCCCTCGCAATCCTGCCTCTGCAAATGCTTTCGCCTCATTTTCTTCAAACGTATAGTGATACATCGTATTGACAGTGGTGGTTCCGCCAGTGATGGATTCTATGGCTGTAAGCAAGCTTCCAACATAAATGTCATGCGCTGACATGTGCCTTTCTGCAGGCCAAATCCATTTTTCAAGCCACTCCTGAAGTGGTAAATCATCCGCGTAGCCTCTTAGCAAACTCATTGCAGCATGTTGATGAGTGTTTATAAGGCCAGGCATCACGATTTTGCCTTTTGCATCTATTTTTTCATAGCTCCTTCCGTATTTTCTTTTCAATTTACGAGTTTTTCCAACATCAACTATTGTTCTTCCTTCAATTGCAACTGCACCATCACGTATTATTTTTCTATTGTGCATTGTCAAAATTGTTCCACTGTGGACCAAGATTCCCATTTTGATCCCCTTCAAAACGTTAGAAACTGTCAGATGGTGCATTACTTAAGTTTTTAAGCCACTTTTACGTAAGCCTATAAATTACTGGACATGTTTGAGTAGGTGAAATTGCGTGGTAGTAAAAAAGGGGACTGATTTTTCAAAGCCTTCTGAGGATGCTCTTCGGGAATATCTTTCTTCTTTATATAAAGGAGATGTGAAAATTAGCGGTGTCTGGAGGCTTGGGGCAGAAAAATCTGAGCGTGCAAGGGTTTTGAAGGGTTTTGGTTATGGTATTCCATACGTCATCGAGTTTCACGTTAATGGTGAGGTTAAAAAAGTAGTTTTGGAGACAATGCGCTCTGAAGGTTTTGGACATGATAATTTCACTGATCGTGCCCAAATTCTTCTTTGGCAACATTCGACATTTAACAAATTACCCAATCATGTTCGTTCCATAGATGTTGGCGCGTTCACCACAAATAGCGAAAAGATCAAGTCCGTAGGAGATTGCTGCGAATTTTTCATTGTAACCGAGCTTGTGGATGGTAGACTTTACCATGTTGACTTGGATCATATTAAACAAACTGAATCATTAACTAAATTGGATGAAAAGCGTTGTTTGGCATTATCTGATTACTTGGCTGAAATTCATAAGAAAAAGTATGATGCACATTGGCTTTATGTTAGGCGTGTTCGGGAATTAGTTGGACATGGTGAATGCATCATGGGATTGCTTGATAGTTATCCACCTGGTCTTGATTTTGTCAGCGAGTCAGAATTGATTGATATTGAGCAGCATTGCATTGTTTGGCGTTGGCGACTTAAGCGAAAGGCACATAGGCTCAGTCAAGTGCATGGTGACTTTCATCCGTGGAATATTATGTTTCGCGATGGTGTTGATTTCACAGTTTTAGATCGTAGTAGAGGTGAATGGGGTGAGCCTGCAGATGATATGGCTGCTATGACGATTAATTATATTTTCTATTCTGTGCAGAAGTATGGTGAACTGACTGGTGTGTTTGAGCGCTTGTTTAAGCTTTTTTGGGCGAACTATTTGCAGAAGACTAATGATACTGAAATTCTTGAAGTTATTCAGCCTTTTTATGCTTGGAGAGGTTTAGTTGTAGCATCGCCTATTTGGTACCCCAATCTCAACAAAAACATTCGCGTTAAGCTTCTCAACTTTGTAAAGAATGTTTTAAACTTTGAAACTTTTGATTTAAATCGTATAAATACTTATCTTGGCAGTGTAGAAAGTTAAAGAAATAAATAGGTTTTCAAACTAATCTTGCCGTTTGTGGTGACTTGTTTGGATGTCGAGTCTATAGACAGTTTGAAGCGAATGCTTAGGGAAATAGGTTATTCTGATAAGGCAGTTGAAGAGATTTTGAAATGGTACGAGATGAGTAGCAATCAAGCCTAAGAACATGGAAAAAATGAAGGAGCGAAATCTAGGCAAAATGGGAAATTTGACTGGTTGGTGTGTTTGGGTTACTGGTTTACCTGGAAGTGGCAAATCTGTCGTTTGTGAAGCATTGCTTAAACTTTTGAATAGAAAAGGTATTCATGCTCAGTTGCTGTCTTCTGATGCTTTACGAAAAATAATGACTCCTGCTCCTACGTACTCTCTGGAAGAGCGTGATATGGTATATGCTACGATTGTTTACATTGCAGAGTTGCTGACTCAAAATGATGTAAATGTCGTAATTGATGCAACTGGCAACTTGAGACGTTATCGAGAAAATGCTAGAAAGCGAATTTCACGCTTTTTTGAAGTCTATCTTGAATGTCCTTTAGAAATCTGCACAGAACGTGAAACAAAAAGAGGAAAGACTTACTTTGCACCAAAACAGATTTATGCTAAAGCTTTAGAAGGTAAGGCGCCTAATGTACCCGGTGTTGGGCAACCTTATGAACCGCCTTTAACTCCAGAAATAACCATAAACACAACTCAGCACTCACCAGAGCAATCAGCTCGAAAAATCCTTCAAGAATTACTTAAGAAATGGCATTAATGCATTATTTCTTGCGGGTTCGCATTACATAATAATCTAGAAAGACTCCGCCTTGATCTTTAAATTTTTGCCAAATTGTTGCGATTGCTGATTAGCTCTGGCATCATTTCTTTCCACTCTTCCATTACTTGTTTTGAAAGAGATCCATCTTCAAATCGCCATAACTCTATGTCTGTGAATCCGACGAACTGTACGACAAATTTTAACTCTTCTGGGTATATCTCCGTATAATGCTCACCATCAACAAGCTCAACTATGACTTTGTAGGTTTACCACCGCATCACCTGGGCCTCTTCTTCAGCTCTTGATGCTTTTGGAAGAGGATATTCGTCAGCAATTATCAACCAGCCCCCTTCTTCAATGCTTTATCAAATTCTGCTAACGACTTTACAGCCTTAAGCGGTTTATCGTTTACAGCACATATTGTGGCATGGCAAACGATTAGGTCGACTGATTCGCTTTTAATCTGCTGCATATTTGCGAGGTCTGCCTTCATAAAGTCGACAAACTTTAAAAGTTCACCCAATTTCCGCTTAGCATTTGGAAATGTTTCTGCATCATTATCAATGCTGATGATGAAAACTGGCTGTACAAAAGTTTTTTCGTAGGCTAAAAACAGGAAAACAGGTCAAATATTTCGCATGCTTGTGGAGAAATTAGAAAGTAGGCATGCCTTTTTACGTGTGTCTCAAATGTTAACCGTTAAGATAAGTTCATATTCTTTGCAGAAGGCAGTAATTAGCAGTTGTGTATTGTGGTGCAGGCTATGTAAGGAAGGGAAACTGTCAAGCCTCGCATCAACATCATTGTGATAGTTTCCTGCACCACATTAAGAGAAAGCTGGAAATGGTATAAAAAAGGTTTATGAAACAATGTTTCATAAAAAATTCACGTTATTGACTCTGAGGCAGATGGTGTACTTTGCTTTTAATAAATTTTGAGACAGCTTCTGTTTGCTCTTTTGAAATTTTTTTGGATTGAAGTAAAATGTCAATAATGTCAGAAATTTTAGCCAATGCATGAATCTTATAACCTAATCTTTCAAGATTCTCTTTTCCACCTTGCTGTCTATCAACAACAACCATGACATGTCTAACC
>CAZAXN010000002.1:0-7385 GCA_964489195.1 uncultured Candidatus Bathyarchaeia archaeon | reverse complement strand
TTATGAAACTGGGTGGCTTGGAGCAATTGCAGTTGGCATCTTGGCAATAATTATTTTCTTAGCGGTTGCTATTATTCTGGCATTACTCTTTGGCATACTATCTGTAATATTGGAGTTTCTTTTAGGAATCTTGGTTCCTTAAGGGGGTTTTAACTTGCCCGATGAAAGAAGACGTACAATCTTGTTAGGTTTAGCTTTTATGATGTTCTTAGCAGTTTCCTACTTTGAAAATACTTTCTTCTTTCAAATTCTAAGGGATGTTCTTCAAAACCAATTTTTAGCTGTTTTCATGTTTTTTGTCCATAATGTTCTCGTGATCTCTCTCATTTTATTAGCAATGACATTCTACGTAAATCTTGTCCTCTTGAACTTTTTCAAAAGAGAAAAACATGCAAATGTTGTGATTGAACATCCGAGAATCTTTGCTTTGATTTTTACTCTGGTCATTGTTTTTATTAGCATTCTGCGCGGAGGCAGTTTGCTTGGAGGAATAGACATTGAATCTTTGCCTTTAATTCTGTTGATTAGCACGCCGATAGCGATAGTAGAAGGATACGGCATATATCTTACAATTAGCAAAACCTTAAGCAGAACCATGTCAACGAAAAGTTTAGCGTACATTTATGGAATTTTCTTCATCGCAGCCATAATGGAGGTTGGTTTCATAAACCTTCTAATTTGGGTTTCCAACAATGGTTTATTTGGCTTTCAAGCCTTCAATTTTCTTTACCTTTTCAGTTAATTCCTTCGTCAATTTTCTTAATCCAACGCTAAATTCTACTGGATAATGTGGTGCACCCTTCAATTTCTTATATTTCTTTGGAAGCCTTGAAAGGTTATCCTCTGCTGTTTTTCTTATGTTTTCAAGCGAAGGCAGGTCATAGATTATTTCTCCTTTCGTCATTACTTTAATAAGTAAGGGTTCTTCACCGATTTTTTCATCTTCTAAAGCAATTATGTCTTTTTTGAAAAACCCTCTTCTATCTTTGAATCTGAAAACTTGTTTCCTTCCTGGAAGTGTGATTTTGCCTTTGCTTAATTTTATAATCGGCGAAAATTCGCCTTTTTCGTTCATTTTTTCACTTAGCTTGTAGATTATATCTACGTAGGGTCTGTCCTCAGAAGTGCCCATTCTGGTTCCAACGCCGAAAGCGTCGATTTTTGCGCCTTTTTTCAGCAGCTTCTCTATTCTATATTCGTCAAGGTCTCCGCTTGCAAAGATTTTTACGTATCCCAAACCGTTTTTATCCAGTAATTCTCTGACTTGTATGCTTATTTTCACCAAGTCTCCGCTGTCAAGTCTTACTCCGCCTAATTTGAAGCCTTTTTCTTCAAGTTCTTTTGCAACTATTATTGCTTTTTCAGCGCCTTTAATGTTGTCGAAAGTATCTATCAGAAGTGTGGATTTATCGGGGAAAGTTTTGGTGAAAGCTCTGAAAGAATCTATTTCTCTTTCGAAAGACATGACAAAGGAATGCGCCATTGTTCCGAAAATGGGAATCCCATACTTCATTCCTGCAAGAACGTTAGATGTACCACTGAAACCAGCTATGTAGCTGCACCGTGCTACCTTCATTCCAGCATCAGTTCCATGTTCTCTTCTTAAGCCAAACTCAATTACAGGCTTGTCTTCTACTGTGTTAACGACTCTTGAAGCTTTTGTTGCTATCGTCGTCTGTAAGTTGACAGTGTTAAGAATGAATGTTTCTACTAGTTGAGCCTCTATTATTGGCGCGGTCACTCTGATTAAAGGCTCGTTTGGAAAAACTATCGTCCCTTCTGGAATAGCCCATACTTCCCCAGAGAATTTAAAATTCTTCAAGTAATCAAGGAAGCCATCTTTAAAACCTTGCTCTTTCAGAAAATCAATATGTTCATTTTTGAACTTTATTTTTTTAAGGAAAAGTAATACTTGTTCTAAACCAGCAAATAGAAAGTAGGCTCTGTTTGGCGGCAGCCTTCTCATGAACAAGTCGAAGGTTGCAGGTTCAAATTTTCTGTTGTCAAAGTAGCTTGCACACATGGTTAGTTCGTATAAGTCTGTCAACATGCCCATGTTTTCTTCATCTACGAAGTCTAAGGAAAAGCTCATGCAGCATACTCTATGAATGGAGAATTATATTCCTTTCTAATTGCCGTGATTTCATGAGTTTACAGGAAGCAGTAAAAGTGAATTAGCGAAAAAAGTGGCGATGAATATACAGAGAGAAGACAAAGCCTAAAGCAAATTAGAGACAGCTTAAAAGAGGAACTGCACAGAATGGGCGTAGTAACATGATTTTAACAAGTAATTTCTTGCTCAGTAATTCTCACTCCATGCTTTTTTAGTCCTTCTAAAAACATTTTGCAAATTTCATCGTTCATGCCTATTTTTTCAGGTGGAACAACACCTTTTTCCTTTATAATTCCTCTAAGCATTAACTGTGCCATGATTGATGCGGGATAAGCTGTTGTTCTCGCCATAGCTGTTATCCCTCGCTTCTCATCAGAATAATCTAATAAATGGTAACAGCAACATTTCTTTTTGTCATTCCTAATGCCACAAACTTCAACTTTCAATGCCACAACATCATTAATTTTAGGCTTCGAAAGCTTCTCTGCAAAAAGCTTAACAGTAAGCCTTCTCGGCGAAACGCTAACACTATCAATCTTGATTTCTTTCTCTTCAAAAAATCCAAGAGCCTTAAGTAGCTTTATCTGCTCTGCATGCCCAGAATATCTAAGTGTTTTCTCCCACATTTCATCAACATTCTTTATAGTGTCTGGTAATGTTCTAAGCCCATCAGTGTAAAAGGCTTCAAGCCTCCCAAAACCAGGAAACACCACCTCTTCCAATCCAGTTAAGGCTTCCACTTCAACTTTTATTCCATCCTTAACAATTTTCGCATTTCGTTCATACTCATCAATAAGGTTTTCAGGAGACCAAGTAACAATATAGCCTAAGGGTGGAATAGGCTTTTCAGGTAGACCTCCGACCATTATATGAACAGCCAAAGTCCTATCGAGTTTTTTGACAGCATTGCCAACAAGAACATTGCTGATTCCAGGAGCTAAACCACAGTCCGGAATAATTGTGACATTGGCTTTTGCAGCCGTATCATTTAATGTTAGCGGGCTTTCAGGCATGTAAGAAACATCCACAAGGTTTCTTCCCGCTTTGAGGCATGCTTCAGCTAAATTGTATCCGAGTTTTCCAGGCAAGAATCCCATAACCAAATCGTAATCCATCAATGTATTAGTCAATTTGCCATGATTTGTTGCGTCTATCTGAATCCATGAAACATTGCTTCTGTTAATTTTTTGGGCAACAGCTCTAGCTTTTGCCTCGTCTTTGTCTGCAACAACAACTTGAACACGGCTCATGCTTGTGGAGAAGTCTTCTGCAGCTACTGACCCAATATTTCCACAGCCCATGATTACTACTTTCATAAATTTTATTGATCAAGTTCTTTTCATTTAAGCTTTTTAGAAAGTGTAGTTGAATTATTGAGAGCTGATTTGAAAGTCTTATATAGCACCATTACGATTGTAACATTGAGTATCATGGCGGAAATTTGTCCAACATGCGGGCTTCCAAAGGACCTGTGCGTTTGTAGCGAAATTGAGAAAGAACAGCAAAGAATTCGCATAAGACTTGAAACACGCAAATTTGGCAAACCAACCACAATAGTGGATGGCATAGATGATAATGCAAACTTGGCAAGCACAGCTCAAAAACTGAAAAGTCTATGTGCTTGTGGGGGAACAGCGAAAAACGGTCAAATAATACTTCAGGGGGATCACAGAGAAAAGGTTCGTGATTTCCTAGTAAAGCTTGGATACCCAGAAGAAAATATTGAACTTCAATAGGCATATTTGCAGAAATGCTGGTTCAGGATGAAATTGCTACAGAACGTACGCGAAGTATTTAAGATGCTAAAGCGTCGTAAACCATCAAAAATTTACTGTCCAAGATGTGGAAGCTCAAAAATTCATTTATCAAGCGGTTTAGATTTTTGGTTAACGCCTAAAAAGTATGTTTGTGAAAAATGTGGGTACACTGGTTCAATCGTTATGGAAATTGAAAAAGAAGAGAGTTCAGCTTAGTCTGGAAGTTGCAGATTCAACTGTTTCTTTAAAGTTTTATAACGGTTTCGCACAGTAACTTCTGTGACTCCAGCAGCCTCAGCAATGTCTTTCTGAGTTTTCTTCTCATTATTCTGCAAACACGCAATATACAAAGCCGCAGCAGCCAACCCCATCGGATCCTTACCTGCAGCAGCCCGCTTTTTTCTAGCTTCCCGAAGAATCTGTATGGCAACACCTTGAGTCTTACCGGAAATACCAGTTCTTTCAGCAATTTTTGAAATATACGTCAACGGGTCAGCAATAGGCATTTGCACAGCAAGCTCACGCAACAAAAGCCTATAACACCGAGCAACATCCTTTTTATCCACTAAACTTGCCTCAGCAATTTCCCTAAGAGTCCTCGGAGTCCCACTTCCACGGCAAGCAGCATAAAGCGCAGCAGCAGCAATAGCTGCAATGGATCTTCCTCGAACCAGCCCCTTATCTAAGGCTTTGCGGTAAATCACTGCCGCTTTTTCTTTAATTGGCGGAGGAATGTAAACCTTGTCTGAGAGGCGATCAAGTTCAGCCATTGCTTGGGCAAGGTTTCTATCGATTGAAGAATGCACCCGTGAGCGTATCTGCCATTTTCTCAGACGCCACATCTGTAAACGTGTGGAAAGTGGAAGTTTCCTTCCGAAGGCGTCACGGTCAACTTGACTTATAGCTGTTGACAAACCTTTGTCATGAACAGAGTAGGAGGTTGGTACTCCAACGCGGCTTCTTGATGCCTTTTCTTCTTGTGTAAAAGCACGCCATTCGGGTCCTTTATCCATCATTTGTTCATATAGGACGAGCCCACAGTCACCGCAGACAGTCTCGCCTGTATCATAATCGTGAACAAGGTTTGTACTGCCACATTCTGGGCATCTGTCGATTAGCCGTTGGCGTACACTGCTTTCTTTCTTGCTCATTTCTTCTCACCTAACTATTTACAATAAACCGTTCACTTTCCATATCCTCATCATTAAATCGGAAAGAAAAGACTGCATCCGGCCAGTGTAGCTATTCTGATGAAATGTTTTAATATATAAAGCTTGTGGTTTACATAGAAATAGCACACTCACAAATTTTGAATACTTATCCACAATAATAATCACCTCAGCAAAGGTGGTCTGATTGAATGCACTTCCAGAGAAAATTCGAAGAACACTAGAAAAACTTGTAACTGAAATGAGGATTAAAGAGAACGTTTATGGAATAAGTCTATTTGGAAGCTGGAGTCGAAATGACGCTACTGCATCAAGCGATGTTGATCTTATGATTCTTGATAAGAGCGATTTAAACTATGAGTATGTGGAGAGAATAGAAGCTAATGGATTGCTAATTGACTTGAATCATATCCCCAAAAAATGGTTAAGCAGATCAATTCCTCCTGAAATAGACCAGAAACTGTATGAAATGCAAATTCTCTACGACAGAGACTGGTCATTGCATAACACGAAACTTTTGATGGCTAAATCTTACATTTCACCTGAAAGAGTTGAAATAAGAACTGAAGCGCATGTTGTAGATTCAGACATTTACCTAAGCCGTGCTACTTCTGCATTTTCAAGAGAGGATTTTCTAAGCGCACATTTTTTTGCTACAACGGCCTTTGAAACTATGCTAAGAGTTTTAATTGAAATAGCCTTGGAGCATTTTTCTAACAGTAGGTTCTTGGAGAAACTTAAAATTTCAACAGCAAAGTTTGGAATGCACGATTTATACAGCAAATATGTTGAAGTGACTGGATTGAATAAAGTTGATAATTCAAGTGTTAAAGAAAAACTGAGGCTTTTTAGAGTAATCTGGGAAGAAATAAGAACCACAATTCTGCATAATATTCAAACACTTGAATCTTCCCACTTCAAAGTCAAAACCAAGCTGAACTATTATTTAAATCCAGCCTTTCTGCAAGGTCTGATTATGCGAACAACTTTTATGATTAATTCTGGAAAACTTGCTGAAGCATCACATTATCTTAATAGCATATTTCTTGACATGACAGAAAACTATGCTTGGCTAAAATCCCAAATTGATAAGGTGAAGATTGACCACACAACGCTAATGCGGTGTCTCCAAAGCCTTGAAGAAAAAAATCCAAAAATATACACTTACATAGTTAAGTTCTTAGATTTAGAGCAGATAACCATGCCTGATGCATCTGATATTATCAGGAATTTACGAGAGACAATGCTTAAAGTGAGAAAGGAGAGGAAGATTTTAATTAAAAACTTATTAGGTTAGCTTAAGCTGTTTAATTCGCAAATAGCCCGGTGGTGTAGTGGACAAGCATAGTGGCCTTTGGAGCCATTGACGAGAGTTCGAATCTCTCCCGGGCTACCAATATTTGTGCGGATCTAATTATCTGAGGCTCGCAACTATAAAACAAAGCTTCGCATCAATTTTTCACTAAAAATTGCTATTTCACATCGTAGTTGAAATCCGAAGGAAGCACCAGAAACTTGCTGAAAGAAGATTTTCTTATTCGTTATTTAAGATTCTGGAATATTAGATTGTAATACAGATTGCAGTTTCACAAATTTAATAAATTTTATGGGTTCTTTTTCTGGTTATGCCATTCTAGAATCTGTGGTGGTTAAAAAAGATGAAGAGAAAAGTATTAACAGGCTCACGGAATGTTTTTAGCTTGATTTTAACTTTAACTATGGTAATGCTCATTGTCATCATGTTAGCTGTTAATGCCAGTTATTTTTCAATCGAAGCTTCGAAAACTGTGAATGGAGTAAACACGCAACTTGGTTTCCTTTCAGAAAGTCAACTACTTGAGAACCAGTCTGATTGGTTCACAACAGGGCAAGCGGCAGACCTAATTCTGGGGCCTCTTGGGCTTGAAGAGAGCGGGGGGGCCATCATTTTTAAACCATCCTATGGGCGTAGCTACAGACGGTGTGCGTCTCTTTGTTGCTGATACTTGTAACAATCGAGTGCTGATTTGGAACACAATTCCTACAACAAATTATGCTCCGGCAGATATAGTCGTTGGCCAACCCAACTTCACAAGCTCTGTCTCCCGCTGCGGAAGGAACGGTTTAAATTGGCCAGTAAGCGTTGCCGTTGCTGGCTCAAAGCTTTTTGTTGCTGACACTTGCAACAACCGAATTCTAATATGGAACACTATACCAACAACTAACTTTGCGCTTGCAGACATTGTAGTTGGGCGCCACGATTTTGAAGAAACTTGCGATGACCTTCCCGGCACTGAATTGACAAGAGATCTATTGCGTTGGCCTTGGGGAGTTTGGTCAGACAGCACGAGACTTTTTGTCGCAGAC
>CAZAXN010000001.1:0-11046 GCA_964489195.1 uncultured Candidatus Bathyarchaeia archaeon | reverse complement strand
TTCTTCTACTAGGCTTTGTTTCATTAAGAAGTCTAGGTATTGTTTTAGAACGCTGCAGTTTACGTTGGCTTTATACATGATATGCGTAAGCTTTAATGGTCCTCTTTGGGCGAGGACTTTGAGGATGTCGATATACATTTCAAGTTTGGACCTTCGCATTGGTTAAACCTCTTTTCTGCATATTTTAACCCTTTTCATATAAAGCTTTTATGGATTTAAACTACGTCTTTTTCCTATTTAGTCTGCGTTAGTAGCTCCTTTTCTTTTGTGCTCTAATTAACACGTTTATTCTATTTTGAAATGCAGTGACTAGGTCGTCTAGCAATATTTTTTGCAATTCTGCAGAGATTCCCTTCATATTCGCATTGAAAACCTTAGCCATCTTAGCTTCCAAATCTTTTCTTTGTTTAGTTGTCAAATCATGTTGCAAGTAGTTTTTCCTCCATTAATGCACAACAGTAGTTAAAGGTACTTAACTAACTTATGAACTGAAAATATGAATCCAAAATATGCGTTTTTCATGTTCATATTCTTATGTTACTCCCTATTGCTTACTTCCTATTTCATAAGCTATAACTCTAGCCAACAAGGAATGTTTTTATTTTGGGTTAATTATCACTTCTATTGCCGGATGATGAGAAGGCATTAGATTGAAGCAAAGATGAAATCTCAGAGTTACTCAGACGGCAATGATAAATAAGCTTTTAAAACATCTTTTATTATAAGGGCTACTTAGCGATGCTTCATGTCAAAGTCTTCTCACCAATCTGATTTAGCAATTTTAGAATCATTACTGAAAGGGAAAACGCTTCTTGTCTACTGGTATCTATTACAGCAATCAAATCATACAGTGGGTGTTCGTGAAGTTCAACGCGCTTTAGGCTTTTCCAGTCCCAGCATTGCTATGCACCATCTGGAAAAGCTACAGGATTTGAACCTTGTTGAGAAAAAAGGAACCGGAGAATACGTGCTTGTGGGGGAGATTAAAGTGGGTATTCTCCGATTTTTTACGCGTATGGGACGATTTCTTGTGCCAAGATACCTTTTCTATTCGATCTTGCTTTCAACCATGCTGATAACTTATTTGATTTTGTGCGGCTGGAGTCAGATCTTGCCGAGTTTTTATGCTGTAATGTTTGGATTAATTGCCTCTGTGATTTTCTGGATTGAAACAATACGTTTATGGAGGGCAAAACCATTTTGATGATGTTTCATGCTGTTCTAAAACGTAGACTTAAAAGGCATCACACTTCATATTTTTCATGGAGGATCGCAAATTGAAAAAAATATTAAGCTATTCATTAGCTGCACTGCTTTTTGGAACATTTTTGACGCTTATCCCTTTAATTATCCTCGTAGAACCCAAATCACTTGATGTTTATACATCGTCGTCTTCTATGAAGGAACAATTGCAAGGACTTGAAAGATATACAAGTCTAAAAAAAACGACTAATCCGACAGATATAATTGTAGTATTATCCGCCAGTTTAATAGTTGCTTATATTGGATACGCTTTTTTCAAGCACAGAACAACATGTTAGAATTGTATGCAGGTCAAATTGCAATAGAAATTATGATTCTATTGTTCTAAATCTGGGACAATATTGTTCTAAAACATAGTATTATAGTAAACTTTTACGATAATATTTTTGGTGCTAAAATGAAAATGAATATAAAAAGAAAGGAAATCTTGGTTGCAGCATTTTTAGCTGTTCTCATCAGCTTGTCAGTTTTTTACGTTAACACACAAAACAACATGCAAAGCATAAGAAATAATCTTTCGCTTCTGTATTCAGAGAAATCAGAGAAATTGTCAGAAGAATTCTCTTCTGGGGCTGAAGCACAACAAAGACTGATTTCAGAAACGATTGAGGGTGAAATAGAGAGAGGAGCATTTGAACAAGTAGTTAACAAACTGGAAATGTTAACACAAGAAACGGATGGATACGTCAAATCTTTAAGCATGACGTATCAAGATCAAACTTGGAACGGCTTTATGATCTGCAAAGTTCCATCTTTGAATGTTACTTCGTTCACTTTCGGTGCAAGGGCTATTATTGATGATAACGGTACTGTCACATACATAAACATCAGTGTAGAATATTTAGAAGAGTCGCAGCAAGGACAAGAAAGTGCCTATTCAACCATCAACTTTAATCTAAGAGAGTCTAAACCTGAAAGCAAGGTGGAGCTTGGAG
The DNA here is from genome assembly GCA_964489195.1 of uncultured Candidatus Bathyarchaeia archaeon. Taxonomy (GTDB): domain Archaea; phylum Thermoproteota; class Bathyarchaeia; order Bathyarchaeales; family Bathycorpusculaceae; genus CAZAXN01. The sequence goes on along the minus strand of CAZAXN010000001.1, from coordinate 8,848 downwards.
CTTCGCTTGAACTTATCTGGTCAATTTTAGCAACAAGCCTATGGTGGATTGCACAAGGCATAATCGTAGGCGTACCATTATGTTTTGCATCTTTAGGCGTAGTAATCCTTGTCAACAGAGGCCTAATTCCTTTATGGAGAAACATGCTAAAAAAGCCAAAATAACGGTATCTGGTCTTAAACTTTGCCCCAATTTTGTGTGTTCATTAAACACTCACGCATTAAACACTCACGCAAACATTTCTGGGTTGCATTCAATACACGCTTTTTATAGGTTTTTGGTTTGCTATATCGTCAAGCTTTCTGTTCACAATTTTCAATTTGGTTTGGAAGAAACAAATCCAACAATTGAGAGTTAGCTATTTTTTTATTGTCTTGCGTCCAAAAGTTATATACCCAGTATGAGCAGTCATCAATGTTTGAGGTCGTGTTTTTCCTCTTTCCACTTGCATTCCACGCATGAGACACTCAACTGTCTCTACATTTACAAATCCATTTTCTTCAAGGGCTTCAACTGTTTTAACAACTTGATCTATCGTTGGACTGAAGGAAACAAGTGTTCCGCAAGGTTTCAAGGCGTTGTAGGCGTGGGAAATAACAAGCCATGGTGTTGCCAAATCTAGTATCACAGAATCAACCTCGGTTTCGTCGATTCCTGCAGTTATATCCTTATTCTTAAACTTCACAAAGTCGATTACACCAGCTCGCTTCAGATTTTTCTCTGCACCCTTAAGAAATTCCTCTCTAACCTCATAGCTGTAAACCATACCAGTTGGCTTAACATAATGGGCTAAAGCAGTTGTCAATGCTCCTGTGCCAGTTCCAGCTTCTACTATATGGCTTCCCGGACCTATTCCGCTGAACATCACTATTATGGCTATGTCTTTAGGATATGTTATCTGTGTTTTACGCACAGATTTCATAATGTAATCTTGTAAAAGAGGCTTTAAAACTGTGAATTCGATACTTAAACTGTTTAGAACTGTGGATCCATAATCTTTTCCGATTAAGTCGTCAAATTTTATGAATCCTTTATGTGTGTGAAAAGTTTTGCCTGCTTCCACTTTCACCATGTAGGTTTTCCGCTGGGTTAAATAGAGGAGTATGTAGTCGCCTTCAGCTATTTTCTGACTTGACAATAATCATCCCTAAGGTGTATATTTGAACGGGTGCTTCGACCTATCCTTGTTTTCTATCAGTTCATCCATGCTTGGTCTGCCTTCAACAGCCTTGCGAATGGCATGTCGCATAGCCTTATAATTGTTTATGTAGACACGTTGCCTATCCACAGCCGTAGGATGCACAAACACATTTGCGACAATAATAAGTTCTTCTGCAACCTCTTTTGGAATGGTTCCATCTGCAACACTATCAACCACTGCCTTAGCCACTGCTGTTTGTGCTGGACCATAAACCATGCTGGCTTGCCGCATACTCGTAATCGTCACCGTAGGAACAATCAATGTTGTAGGTTTAACTGCCAAGTTTGGTTCTAAAATTGCAAGTAAAGGCTCATGTCCAGGCGTTGGCATAGCCTTCGCCTTTGCAAAAGCTTCACCTAGTGGACCATCATTTTTGCCTAAAATAAGGTCTATGTGAGCTACTTCTGCTCCTTGACCTGCTAATGCCTCGCCGATGCGAAGTCTAAAGTCTTTTATGGTTTCTGGTGTTATGTTTATTGCCATAAAGCGTTCTTCTATTGGTTTTTCGGCGATTTCAAATGTTATTGGCTTTGGTTGTATTTTGCCTATTTTCTCCAAATCTAAGCGCAATTCTTCTCTTGCTTCATATGTGAGTTCTCCACCAACGCTTAGTGGTTTTCTAACAGGTCCAACTTTGATTCTCATCATGTTTAAGGCTTCTTTTGTGCCTACTGCTCCGCTTCCAGCAATTATGCGAGCTATTTTTTGTACTTTGTACTGTAGTTCACGGGCTTTTTGCAATTCGCCATTCTTTACGTGATTGTAGATTTGAACCCAAATGTCAGGCATCACATTTGCGCTTGCAAGAATCGCTCCAGAGCAACCTGCTGCTAATGCTGCAATCACTACTTCGTCGTGTCCGCATAAAACTTTGATTTTGTCTCTTACTTTTTCCAAGACAGCTAGTATGAAGCTCAATTGTCCGCTGCTGTCCTTTACGCCTACAATGTTTGGAATTTGAGCTAAATCTTCAACCATTTGCCAAGGCAATGGCAAGCCTGTGCACTGTGGAATATTGTAAAGAATTATTGGCAAATCTACTTTGCTGGCGATTGTGTCATAATGCTCATAGATTCCACGGTCAGCAGGCTTCAAATAGAATGGCGTAACAATCAGAACAGCATCAGCTCCCACATCCTTTGCATATTTGGTCATCTCCAGGGTTTGATCTGTTCCGCTTGCTCCAGTTCCAGCAACAACAGGAACACGCCCATTAACTTCATCGACCACAATTTTTATGGCATGCTTTTTCTCTTCTGTTGTCAAGTTTACAAATTCACCTGTTGTACCACATGGAACAACTCCATGAACGCCTAGTTCAATACAATGATTTACAAGAACTCGCAACCTTTCATCGTCAACAGCTTTCCCATCATCAGTAAAAGGCGTAACTAAAGCGGGCAGAATTCCTTCAGGTTTAAACATGGTCTGCTTCACCTTTCTTGGTTAGAGCATAGATTCTATTACCATTTAAGCTTTGAATTTTAAAAGTGAAATAATAGATGATGAATTGATACGTGGATAAAGGAAACTTACAAAAATGCTTAAATTACCTAAAATCTGAATACAAAGAACACTGGAACTGGTTGACCATGAAGGATATTAGAGGAAAGCTAAGGATTAGTGAGGACAGTTTTAAGGCTGTTAATGATTTTCTCTTGAAAAAGGATAATCTGCTTACGAATGCTTTACTTAACATTGTTGAAAAATATGGAAGTGTTGAAGAGATTAATCATAAGGCGAGGGAATCTCGTAAACTTGAAAATCTTATGAGGCGACTTGAAAAAAAGAAGTCACCTTTTGTGAAAGATTTGGAGTGGCTGATTAAACAGCGTGACAAGAATGCTTTCATCAGCATACCTGAATACCGCAGGAAAGTTCTGGGTAAGAAAGCTGATTCTATCAGGTTTGATGACTCTTTTGCTGTTACATTGGAAATTAGTGCTTTCAATTTTTTCCCATGGATTATAGAGGAGGCTAAGCACGCAATTGCTAAACACGATTTGATGCCGGCACGTTATATTCGTGTTCGTTCTATGAAGGAGCAGGTTGAGGATGATGACATTCTTGCTTTTGCTGCTGCAATGCAGATTATAGGTGCCTCTTATGTGCAGACGCTTGACACCAAAGGAACCATGCTTGGACCTGATGGTAAACCTGTTAATGTTCATTTGGGCGGTCCTGAAACGATTACGGGCTATTTTGGAGGTGTAGGAGTACCAAATGAATATGCTTTGAAGTGGGTTGAAGAGTTTCTCTATTATTACACAGAGTATGGCGTTCAACAGGTTTTGAATGTGAATGCTGGAACCATTATGCTTGCGTATTTACTGTACAAAATTGGAATTGATGTTGAATTCAAAATTTCGGTTTATGCAGGTAATGATAATCCCTATTTTATATTCTGGACGCTGATGACTGCAAAACTCTTCAGCCGAGATGATGGCACAACTCCCCTTATAGGTTTTAACCTTTCAAATTCAGTCAATAACAAAACAATTGAACTTTCAGCGTACATACGAAAAGCCTTTGACTTTGAAGATATTGTCCGCATTGAACATCATATTGTGGAAACTCAAAAAAGCATTGTTAGACAGCCATACGATAGGCTGAACGAGCTCTTGGAAATAGCGGATCACATCAAAAATATAAGCGCTAAGCATGAAGGAGGAATTCCTGAAATTGACAAAACTAGAGAGCACCCGTCAGACATACTTGATTATTTCATGCCAAAAAAGGAAATAGTCGAAAAAGGGCTTATGCCGAAACTTCTTCAAAACTATTTGGATAAGCATGATGCTGTGAACAGAACAGCAAAAGCGTTAACAGAGCATGGTTTAACTTTTATTGCAGCTCAAAATCTTCACAAAAAATAGGAGAAAAAGAAGGCTTAATAGTATTCTTTTGGTTTCCGTATAATCATATATAATGTGGTGGCTACGAAGAATATTGTTGTCACGGTCAGGATTGCTGCAGCCCTTCTTGTAGTATCAAGTTCATTTAGGCTTCCTTGCAATACTGTATAATTATGCTGAAGTTCCAAAAGGGTTCTATTTATGTAAGCCAAATTCTCGACTGTAAGGTTAAGGTGAAAGCTTTCCCAGAAAGTTTCATTGAGCTGCGCGAGAGTATTATTCAGTAATGAAAGTTTCTGTTCAAGTTCTTCCCAGAGAACATTTCGCACATTGGTTATTGGGAACTCCTTATACTCCTCATAAGGATAAGGTGAGCCCTCAATGGAGTATTTCAAGAGCAATTCTGCATAAGTTAAATCCCAAACGTCATCAGGAATGGTGATTGTGTAGTTTTTTTCAGTTATATTATGGTAAATTAGGAAAGTACCGTTAATTATACTTGTAGAATACATCGATATTTTTTCTAAGCCGTATCTAAAATGTCTATAGCCGTAAATAGTCAGATTGAGAAAATGTATGTACACACCATCCGCAGTACAATTGATCAGCATTGCAACTGTCATATTTGCTTTAGGGATAGTTTCTTTTGTGGCGTTGATTTGAATTAAAATTCCCGCATATTTTTTTGAGAAGAAAGGATACAACTCATGTGGTGTTTGTGACACAGTGGTTTTGATGGATGCTAATGCAAGAAACAGTGTAAGTAGAATTGCGATCAGGATGTTTAATTTTTGCATGATCTTCACCTATGCAAGAGAATTATTTACTTGAGTCTTATGGAAACTTATTTAATACTTTCTGTTACTTCTCTTGCTATTTTGAGGATTTCATAAATAAAATTTTTATAATTTCTGCATAAAATCAGCTATTTTATTGAGCGGATAAAACGTTGGTATATGTATATGAAGTATATGAGGGCGAAGACTGTTAGGGCTATTTCAAATGATAGTATGGTTTGGTTGTTTTCTATTGCTGTAAAGTGTCCATGTTGGAGTATGTCTGAGAAGACTAGGATTTGTAGGAATATGGCGCCACCTAAGCAGCTTAAGCCCAAACTGTGGATGAGCACTCGTATTCTACGGTCAAGTTTTGTTGTGCTTTTCATTTGTTATCGTGAATAGCAAGAGTAAATACTTTGACTTATAGGTTATGAATCATAGCACACGACAAAACCTTATGATTTAATTTTCGTATTAACAATCAAAGTTCCACTTCAGCATTTCAATAAACTTTCTCAAGTAAATCGTTCTGAAAAGGTTACTTGCCTATTCACCTAAACTAGCAATTGCTCCCTTTATTGCTGAAAAAGACTTCTCAAGACGCTTTTTTGTTTCCGGCATAAGTTCAAGCTCCAAAATCTTTTCAATGCCATTCTTTCCAAGAATTGCTGGCACTCCAATGGCAATATCTGAAAAACCATACTCACCCTGCAAATATGTGGATACTCCCATAACCCTGTTTCTGCCACGAAGAACAGCATCAGCCATAATTGCAATGACCGCCGCAGGCGCATAAATTGTTGACCCTTTTAGTTGAATAACATCAGCCCCCGAGGTTATTGTCAAATTGACTATTTTCTCGATTTGTTCCTTACTAAGTAAGGACATTATTGGTATCCCTGAAACAGAGGCATATTCAACAAGAGGAACCATGGAATCACCATGCTCACCAATGACCAAAGCGCGAACATCCTCACGGGAAACATTCAACTCCATAGCTATATAAGACCTAAAACGCATAGTGTCTAAAACGTTGCCCATGCCAAAAACCCGATTTCTCCCAAAGCCAGATTCCTTGTAAGCTACATATGTCATAATATCCACAGGATTTGTAACAATCATAAGCTTGCATTTGGGTGCATACTTCACAACTTCCTTTACTATAGACTTAACTATTTTTGCATTAGTGTTCATAAGATCAATCCGCGACATTCCAGGCTTTCTTGCTTGGCCTGCAGTTATTATTACCATTTCTGAATCTTTCATTTGGCTATAATCACTCGTTCCAATTATTTTTCCGTCAAACTCTATTGCAGGCGCTGTCTGCATCATGTCAAGTGCTTCGCCTTTGGCTAAATTTTCAAAAACATCTATCAAAACAATGTCGCCAATTCTGTATCTTAAAATGTTGAATGCTGCTGCACTGCCTACTTTTCCTGCACCAATTATAGTTATCATAACATTTGAAGAAGGCATTTCAATCAGATATAATTAACTGTGAGCAGAGAACGTTAAATTTTATATTCCTTATTCTTCTCAGTAAGAACCACGTTGCTCTTTAAATCTCGCATAAACTTTGCAAACAATCTAGCCTTTTCAGTGTGGACAGGAAAAATTTTTGATGCACTGATTTGTTTCAGAATTGTCTTCAGCTGCAACGGCATTATATGCCCTGAAACGTGAGCATGATATTGCGGCAAACCATAGTGTTCAAGCCAATTGACAAGGCGCTCATAGTCTATTTCCATTTCTTCATTAAAAGGCTCAGAAGAAGATAGAACATAGCAACTTCCAGCTTCTGATTGAATTTCTACAAGTTCCTCCAAATCATAAAAGGACATTGTCAAAATCGCCTTGCATTGTCGCTTCGAAACTTCGAACACATCAGCCACTTTGCTTGCATACTTATTCATAATCTTCTCTTCCCACAGGTCATATTTTTTCTTCGACCTTCGAAAAATCAAAAGGTCCTCATCGTTTAAATCTGGAAGTCTTAAGCCCTTATCGCTATGCAGTGCTTCTAATAAGTAGGCTTGCTTGAGTGAAACAACAAGGCACCGGCCATTCTTTTTGGCTGTTCGATAGAAAGAATTAAACCTGTCAACATCAGTGTAAGCAAAATCAGCTAATACAATACCATGTGTTTGCCCAACAATTTCGTCTAACTTGTTTTCAACCTCCTTTTCGTCTGAGACAGATGCATTAGTCATATTAGTGGCTTCAGTGATAACTGCTACAGGCTTGGCTTCTTGAGCTTTCTTCACAAAATCGGACGTCATTTCTTTCTTGGCTCCATGATGCCTAAAATCTCCAGTATAAACAACAGCACCACTGGAAGTGTGAATTATAAATCCATAAGCCCCAGGAACAGAATGATCAACATGGACTGGTTCAACTTTTAGATGTCCAATGTTAATACTGCCGCCAGTTCTAAAAGTCCTGAAATTGATGCCTTCAACATTAAACTCTAAATCAGCCCTACGCATCTCACTTAAAGCATCCAAAATAATCTTTGTTGTTTCGCCACAGTAGACTGGGATTTCACGGTTTATGAAGGATGTGTAAGCAGAATGATCCATGTGGGCATGCGAAATAAAAAGTGCATCAACTTCCGGGGCTTTGCCATCCTTATATATGCCCTGAATTTCTGGGAGAACACCTAGCTCCTTCAAACTTTTCTCGCTTTTGGGTGAAAGAAATGGCGGCGAATAATACTGTTTTTTTAAAGCAAAGGACATACCGAAATCAAAGAAAACCTTAACGTCCCTATCTTGCAGTAGAATCTTGTTTCCGCCAATTTCATTCACTCCACCATAAAAGGTTAAGGTTGTATCATGCTTAACCATGCTATTTCGCCTCCTCTTTGCCAATTTTTCTACAAACATTGGAGATGGCAAGAATTATATGAGGAAAAGTGAATACACTGAAAACTTTTGTATATTTTGGGTTTCCTGCAGATTTGATGATTTTGGGGTTTCCTCCAGCCTTCAAATATCCATCAACAAAAGCTTTCGTAATAAGCTCTGCGGGCCTAGTGCCTGCAAACGGTGAAATGTAATGACCAGCATAATACAAGAATTCTGCAAGATCCCAAACCTTATCGCCACTTCTAGAGGCTTGTTCAAAATCTAGCAAGCAGATTTCACCATTTTTTCCAATCAAAATGTTCTCTGGCTTCGTATCGCCTAAAGAAATGTTAAACGCATGAACCTGAGCAAATTTCTCACCAACCATATTTATCACTTTAAGATTTTCATCCCTTTCTTCAGCAGTTTTCGATTCAACAAATCGTTTTATTATCTTTTCAAGACTTTCACCTTCCACATATTCCATGAAAATTAAACGTTGATCGTGGTTAACATGGAGAATTTTGGGAACCGCAAAACCGTTAGAATGTAGCAGTTGGTTTATTGCGTATTCTCTTTCCATTCTTGAACGTCCCAAAACTGCAAAACTTCTAGTCCCAACAGTCCATAAAGTAAGTGGGAACCATTTAAAACTTGACCAATCCTTGAAACTTTTGACGATAACTCTTCTCTCTTTACCTTCTTCAATAATCTTAATAGAATAAACATCGTTCAAAATGCCGCCAATTTCTTCAACTTCAATTTTCGCATCCTTACTTGCTGAAAGCACTTTTTTTGAAAAAGCTTCAATGTCCATCGTACCTGCTAAAGGAACAAGTCCTGAAGCTGTTGGGATGTATAAGTACTTCTTGGAATCTTCAAGCTGAGTAACAACTCTCGCTTTTTCTTCTGCAGTTTTTTGAAATTTGAGAAAAAACTCTCTATTTAGTGAAAGTATACTTACAGTTTCGGGAAAAACACCTAATAAATGTGAGAACAAAGTTCTTTGTGCAGTTTTAAAAAGATTTTTGAAGCGTCTTTTTCTTTTTTTCGCATCTTCTGCAAATTCTTTGGAAATTTTCACATAGCCCTCAGAAAAGCTAATTATACCCTTCTTTTTTAGCTCTTCTGATGCTTCCAAATATCCATCAACAAAAGCTTTCGTAA